>CADCVG010000100.1 GCA_902806075.1 uncultured Rubrobacteraceae bacterium | reverse complement strand
ATGAATTGCAGGGACGCAAGGTAGCAATACTGCTTGCCCCCGTGGGCACCGAGCAGGTCGAGTTCACCGAGCCGAAGAAGGCTGTCGAGGATGCCGGAGCCAACGTAGAGGTAGTCGGAATCCAGACTGGCGACGCTCAGGCCATGAACGGCGACGTCAACATGGCTGACACCTTCACGGTTGAGAAGGCCTTCTCCGAGGTCTCCCCGGAGGACTACGACGCCCTGATCGTACCGGGCGGTACCGTGGGGTCAGACAACCTTCGCGGCAACGAGGAGGCGGTTGCCTTCGTGCGCGGGTTCTTCGAGCAGGCGAAGCCGGTAGGCGTGATCTGCCACGGTCCGTGGACGCTGGTGGAGGCGGACGTGGTGAGGGGCAGGACGCTCACGTCCTACCCGAGCCTCCAGACTGACATCCGCAACGCGGGCGGAAACTGGGTGGACGAAGAGGTCGTAACGGACCAGGGTTTGGTGACTAGCCGCAATCCGGACGACCTGGAGGCGTTTTGCGCCAAGATCGTCGAGGAGTTCGCGGAGGGCAAGCACCAGGAGCAGGCCAGGAGCGCCTAGAGAGTACGTTAGCCGTATAGCGGTTCCGAGTAGAGCCCCGCCGCTGCGGGGCTCTACTCTTGCCCGAAAGAGATCTAAGAGAGGAGCATACGGATGAAAGCCGTAGTCTTTCACGACGTCGGGGACATAAGGCTCGACAACGTAGAGGATCCAAAGATACAGGAGCCGACCGACGCGATAGTGCGTCTAACTTCGAGCGCCATCTGCGGGACGGATCTGCACATGGTCCGTGGCACTCTGGCCGGGATGGTACCGGGTACTATCCTGGGCCACGAGGCCGTAGGCGTCGTCGAGGAGGTAGGGTCCCAGGTCAGGAACCTCAATGTCGGAGACCGGGTCGTGATCCCCTCGACCATCGGCTGCGGCTACTGCATGTTCTGCCGCAATGGCTTCTACGCCCAGTGCGATAATGCTAACCCCAACGGTCCGCAAGCCGGGACAGCGTTCTACGGCGGGCCGCAGCCCACGGGGCCGTTCGATGGGCTGCAGGCCGAGTACGCTCGCATAGCCTACGCCAACGTCATGCCGGTCAAGCTCCCGGAGAACGTCACCGACGAGCAGGCGATCATGATCTCCGACATCTTCCCGACCGCCTACTTCGGCGCGGACATCGCCGAGGTCGAGGACGGAGACACGGTCGCGGTCTTCGGCTGCGGCCCCGTGGGCCAGTTCTCCATAGCGAGCGCCTGGCTCATGGGCGCGGGCAGGGTCATAGCCGTGGATAAGGATCAGTCGCGTCTGGAGATGGCCCGGGCGCAGGGCGCCGAGGTCATAAACTTCGACGAGGAGGAGCCCGTCCAGACCATCATGGAGCTGACCGGCAACATCGGGGTAGACCGCGTCATAGAGGCAGTCGGCGTCGACGCCCAGCGGGCCCACTCCGGTCCGGCCGCCGAGGAGGGCGAGCAGATGGAGGGCGAGTTCCAGACGGAGTTGAACCGGGTTGCGCCCGAGACCAACCCGCAGGGGGATACGTGGGTCCCGGGTGATGCGCCTTCGCAGTCGCTCCTGTGGGCCGCGCAGTCCGTGATGAAGGCGGGGGTTATCGGAGTAATCGGCGTCTTCCCGCCGCAGGCGATGACCTTCCCGATAGGCACGCTCCAGCAGCGCAACCTGACCGTCAGGGGCGGCAACTGCAACCACCGCAAGTACATGCCGAAGCTCGTCGGTCTCGTCGCCACCGGCGCCCTGGATCCTACCGACATACTCACCCAGACCGAGCCCATCACCGGCGCCATCGAGGCCTACGAGGCCTTCGACCGGCGGCAGCCCGGCTGGATCAAGGTGGAGCTAAACCCGGCTGCGTAGTCGCAACGCCGCAGACCGTTTCCTACGTCGCCCTGGAGCCGTACAAAGCCCCGGGGCGGCGTCGCGTCAGGCTGGAAGGTGGCGGAGGCTCTAGCTCGAGTGGTATCGGAAGCATGACGAAGGTCGGTCCGGTTCGCGGCATGGTTTCCCTCGTCCTCTCCGGACTCGTGCTGCTCTGTATTCTCTCCGGCTGCGCCTCCCGGCTCGTCTCCGACGGTCTCCCCGGCAGCGGGAGCGGTGCGGAGGCCGGGGTCACCGTTGTTCGCGTGACGGACGGTGATACCGTGAGGATCTCCCCGGAGGTCGAGGGCGAGAGCAGGGTACGGCTCATCGGCGTGGACACGCCGGAGACGAGCACGGACCGGGGGCCTGAGCCGTACGGCGAAGAGGCCGGAGACTTCACGCGCCGGAGCCTCGAAGGCCAGGAGGTGACCCTGGAGTTCGACGCCGAGAGGAAGGACGACTACGGGCGGCTCCTCGCCTACGCATACCTCACCGACGGTACGATGTTCAACGAGACGTTGTTGCGCGAGGGATACGCCCAGGTTGCGATCTTTCCGCCCAACACGCGCTATCTGGAGCGTTTCGAGGAGGCGCAGGAGGAGGCGCGCGAGGCGCGGCGTGGGATCTGGGGACTCCCCGAAGGTGAACTCTGCCGGCTGCGTGACAGGGGGAACGGGATCGGGGGCTGTTAGGATAGCGGGTAAGGGAAGACGTTGGGTATGCGCAAGAGGAGTGAGCATGGAGCAGTTCAGTAGGGATCGAGCGGGGGACGTAGAGCGTGGGCTGCGCCTGATCCCACACCTCGGCGAGGTGATGCCTGATGAGGCAAACGAGGAGATAAACGCCATCTATGAGGGCGTGCGTACGCACCTGCGCGTCCCGTTCGTCAACTTTATCTTCCGCGTGCTCGCAAACTACCCACCATACCTCTCCTTCGCCTGGACGAAGATAGAGCCTCACTTGCTAACCCTTCGTTTCGAGGAGGCGGCGGACACCCTGCGAGCGCGGGCGCTTGTGGAGCCCATCCCGGAGGGCACGGACTGGGGCTCTTTGGGTGACCTCGGGCAGATACGCGGCTTTACCGACACCATCCACTACGTACTCCCCAAGCTCCTGCTCATCGTAAGTGCCTTCGACGAGGGGCTGGGTGGCGAACGGGGCGGCAGGGACAGCCAGCCGGAGGCCGGCGTCCAACCCGGGGTAGCCGAAGGGACCACGAGCCTGAAGATGGTCACGTCTGAAGAGGCCACGGGCAGGGTTGGGGAGATCTTCCAGGAGATCCGGGAGCGCCACGGCCACCCGGACGCCGCGAGCTACTACCGCGGCATCGCCCAATGGCCGGAGTTCCTCGATGCCGCCTGGGAGCGGTTGAGTACCCTGATCGGCACGGCTTCCTACGAGGAGCGCAAACACGCCTTGCTCGAAGAGGCGCGGAGCATTGTTCTGGAACTGCCGCTGCCTCGCAGAGACGAGGCCCTCGAACGTGGCCTGGAAGAAGAGCAGATAGAGGAGGTCCGCGCCATCCTCGCCGTCTTCCGCTTTCGCGTCATCTCCGACATGTTCCTCGACGTCTCGCTAATAAAGGCTATGCTCGACGGCCCCGAAGCCGCCCGCTCCTCGCGCTTCAGCTTCGCCCACGGGTGCGGCTAACCGGGACCCTACCGGCCCAACCGTTCGACGAGCGCGGCGGCGATGGCCTTCTGGCCCGCGAGGCTCGGGTGCAGGCCGTCCGGAAGCAGGAAGTCTGGCTCCGCAGGGTCGCCGAAAACTTTCCAAAGGTCTACCAGCGGGTCTTCTCCTGCTACCTCGCGGACCAGCCTCGTCACCTCCGCCAAACCTGCGTTGCGCCACACCGGTTGGCGTGGATCCTCCCCGGCGAGACGGGACTCGATAGCGGGCGGGGGCGTCATCCACACCAGGCGCGCGTTGCTACGGGCTTCGATGAGGTCGCGCAGCGCGCGCAGGTTCTTCGCGGTCTCCTCCGGGCTCACGAGTGACTTCGTAGGGGGATCTCGGACAAAGGCGGCGTCGTTAGTTCCGATCAGGACTATCAACCAGTCCGGCTCTTCCTCCAACACGTCCAGGATGCGCCCCAGAAGCCCGGAGGTCGTGTCGCCAGAGATCCCCGCGTTGACGAGCCTCGCGTTCTCGTCCGAACGGCGCCTGGTGAGAAGGTGGCGGAGTATCTCGAACCAGGACTGGTAATCATCCGTGATGCTGTCCCCGAGTCCGACGATGGTAGCTCCAGGCTCGAACGGCAACCGGTCCACCAACCGGGCGAAACGAGCGTCTTCCAGAAGCTCGCGGGCGCACCGGCGGGCGCGTTCGGCGAAGCCGTCCCGGATCTCCCGGTAGGTCCCGACATCGGTTTCGAAGAAGGGAGCGAGGGTTTCGTCCCGTATCTCGTGCCCGCCAGGCAGCGTCGCCAGCGTCTTCTCCGGGTGGTGGTAGCGCATGGCCTCTTCTATCTCCGCCCGGCTCAACCTCTCCACGTTACCTCCAGGAAGTTTACCGACAGGACTTACCGCCCGCGCGGGCTGGAGTGCCGCCGCGTTATGCCCCGTCCGGCCCTCAACTCGCGAGCAACTCCTTTAGAGCGCCGTCGATGAACTCGATGTCTTTGGGATTGAGCCCGCCCCCGGCGAAGTGGCCCCACACACCGGGGATCACGCGTAGCTCGGCGTTCTTCATACGCTCGACCGCGTACTCCTCGTCCTCCGGCGGGAAGTACAGGTCCTTCTCGGCGGGCATTACGATGGCTTTGGCCTCTATGCTACCCAGGGCCTCCTCGTAGTCACCGTTTATACCGGGCGTCTTGCTGAGGTCGCCGTTCTGCCATGTCCAGAGCATGGTGAGGAGGTTGTTGGCGTCGCGGTCGTCCAGGAAGAACCCCTCCCAGAAGCTGACGAGGAAGTCCTCCAGCGACGAGAAGCCCAACTCCTCGTATACCCGGTCCCAGTAGAACGCCTGCGAGAAGCCCCACCCAGCGTACACCCGGGCCGCCGCGCGCAGCCCGCGGGTGGGTTGTTCGTCATACCAGCCGTCGTTCCACGCCGCGTCCGCCGTCAGCGCCGCCTTCACACCCTCCAGAAAGACTGTGTTGTGCTCGCTCGTCTTCGCCGAGCCGCAGAACGGCGCGATGCGTGGGACCATCTCCGGGTAGCTCACCGCCCACTGGTAGGTCTGTCCCGCGCCCATCGACCAGCCGGTGACGAGCGCGAGCCTCTCGATCCCGAAGTGCTCGGTGACGAGCTTGTGTTGGACCGAGACGTTATCGTAGACCGTGACGTTCGGGAAGCGGGCCTTGTCGTAGGGGGGAGGGGTGTTGGAGGGCGAGGACGAGAGGCCGTTGCCGAGCATGTTCGGGACGATGATGAAGTACTCGCTCGGGTCGAGGGCCATCCCCTCCCCGATCAACCACTCGTTCTCCCAGTGCCGCCCGGAGTACCACGTCGGGTAGACGATAGCGTTCGTCTTCTCCTCGTTCAGCGTCCCGTAGGTCTTGTACGCGAGCTTCGCGTCCCGCAGCGTCGCCCCCCGTTGCAAAACCACGTCGCCCAGATCGAAGACCTCGTAGTCGTTCATCGTTCCCCTTTCCCTGGTAAACGAAGCTCATTGTAGCCGGTCGCAACGGTCTCATGCTTTGCCGAAAGCAGTGCTGGCTAGCGCGGCCGTGGAAGAAAAACTCTCAAAAGGCGATGAGGAAGTCTTCCAGGGAGAGGTAGCGCATCTCTTCGTACACCCGGTCTCAGTAGAACTTCTGGTATCTCACGTGCATAGACCTCCGAGCTTCACTTCAGTGGTGTCTTAGGCGAAGAGGCTCCGAGGAGGTCCAGGTGGCGCTGGCGTAGGCGGTGGCTCCCATATGCCTCGCCGTGATTCGTGTGATGCGCGAGACTCCCCCCGATACCATTATATGCATAATGCCGGAGGCCAACAGTAAGCGAGGAGGGTGTTGTGGATATCGCCTTCAACGTCCTCAGGAGGGCCAGGACCGCTGCCGTGGTGGCGGTCCTAACATTCGTATTCTCTAGAAGGGAGCATGTGGGTAAGGAAAGGAACACGTGGGTATGATTGGTTTCGGGGGAAGCTAGCGTAAACGCACTCCAACAAGAAAAACAGCGGGGCCAGTTAGAGAAAGCTTTCCGGGAGCCCGGATAGGGCTCCCTCACCGAGAGTGAGCCAGCTGAGAAGGGGGGGACTGCTGAGACGTTTCTCGTTAATTATGCCCACAATCGGGAGGAGGGAAGAGCCGGAGCGATTTCTGACTTCGCTCGTCGCCCAAACCTTCCGCGACTTCGAGTTGGTTGTGGTAGACCAGAACCCGGACGATAGATTGGCGCCGGTTCTGGAGGCGTATAGGGATCTGTACCCGATCCGCCACCTGCGAACAAAACGAGTGGGTGCGTCAGCGGCAAGAAACGAGGGGCTCAGGTACTGCTGTTCCGACCTAGTCGCTTTCCCCGACGACGACTGCCGGTACCCGCCGGATCTGCTGGAGAGGGTGGCGCGGTTCTTCAATCAACATCCCGAGGTAAACGGATTGACCGGGCGCTTGGTCGACGAGCAAGGCCAGAGCAGCATCCTAGACTTCGATCTCGAACCGGGTCCTCTAGATGCCATGAACGTCTGGACTCGCAGTATCGAGGCCACCATGTTCTTGCGCGGGAAGAGCGCACTGAGGTTCCGATTCGACGAAGCCCTCGGCAGAGGCTCTGGGACGGCCTGGGAGTCGGGCGAAGGCACCGACTACCTTCTGCAGCTCTTGGTTGGGGGCTCATCGCTTTACTACGATCCTTCCCTGAACGTGATCCACCCCCAGTCCGTGCCGCCGTACGATGCCAAAGCCATGCGGCGAGCGTACGAGTATGGCTGCGGAAGAGGGCGCGTGCTCAGAAAACACGGTTACCCGCTGCGTGCCAGGGCTGAGGTCCTTATTGAGCCTGTGAAACGGGCAGGGATCTGCGCAGCGGGTTTAAGGACTGCCGAAACACGCTACCACTGGAACGTTCTCAGGGGCAGGTTGAGGGGACTGGTCAGCGAGGCGGAGTAGTGACCCGAGCCCGCGTCGCTAGAGCGAAGGAAGCCCCGGCCGCCTCACGAGGAAGTCTATAGGACTCTTTCAGCTTAAAGGCCTATGGGAGAACCCGCTGTCGGCTACATTATCCTTCCGCTCCCAGGCGCGTGCGGGTCCTGGCATCCCTAAAAAGGTCTAGCCGGTACTCCGGCTCGGTTACGGAGAGCACGTTCGCGAGCCGGGTGTGGCGGTTGAGCAACTCGTGCACCTCGTTGCCCTGGAGAGGGTAGGTGTTTATCTCCTTGCGCATGTGTACGACGAGCAGGCTGCCCCCAGGGGCGAGCTCCTCCTCGAAGCGCCGAAGCGTCGCGAGCATGAGGTCCTCCGTGAGGTAGTAGAGGAACTCGGAGGCCACGATAAGGTCGAACGGTCCCTCCGGTGTCTCCTCGGGGAGGGTGCTGCGCTCGACACGCACATGACGGGAGCCCGAGAGGCGCCCTCGGGCGAGCTCAACGGCCCGCTCGGAGGTGTCCACGGCTAAGAGTTCATTGCAGTAGGGGACGAGCATGGCCGTGAAGACCCCGATGGAGCAGCCTGCCTCAAGTGCCCGGGGAAAACGGCGTCCCTCCAGGGCTGCGAGTGTTCGCCCATACTTCCTCTTCTCATACTCGCTCGTGACATACTCCCACGGATCCTCGGACTTCCCGTAAAGCTCCTCGAAGTACTTTCGGTGAAAACGCTTCGTCATGGGCGTACGTACCTCCTCAAGATAGCCTCCCGGCGCTCGTCCGGGCCGGTGAATGCAGGCTCTAGGAGGCGGTGCTGGAGAAGAAAGAGCCCCGAGTCGCGTCGGGTTTGGTCGAGGGCGTCGCCGACGGCGAATGAGCGGGAGCCGCGAGCTTGAACCTCCTTGCCCAGGATCTCTCGGCAGGCTTCCGCGACCACGCACCGGAGCTCCGCTGAGAACGCGGCGAGCGAGGCGCCCGGGTCTTCGTTCGCCCGCCGGGCGGCGTGCTCAAGCTGGTAGTCTATGTTCTCTCTCACGTTTCCACGGTCCTTTCCCGCTCCGAAAATGCTTCACTCGTGGAGGATGTCCTCACCGTGAAGCTTGCGTCCAGGGGGCCTGGTTCACAACCGAGGAAGCGGATGCGTTCTACGAGGCTCTCCACGAGAGCGACGGTCTCGCCGCAGCCGGTCCGTCGGGCGCCGGGCCCGATTCCGTCATGCATCAGGACGATAGAGCCCGGACCAAGCTTGGGGCTCACGCGCTTCAGCATCTCCGAGGCCGGGTCTCCCCGCCAGTCGTGGGTGCCCTCCGTCCATAAGGCGAGCTCGAGCCCAAACGCGTACGCGATCTCTGACGTAAAGGGCGCGAGAACACCCCACGGGGGTCGCCAGAAGCGGGGGCGTACCCCGTAGCGCCGGAGCTCTCGCAGACCGTCCCGGACATCGGCTTCAACCTCCTTGCGAGACTGCTCCGTGTGCCGCACGTGCTCCGTGCAGTGGAACTCGACCCCGTGCTCATTCCGGAGAATGTCGGAGATCAAACGCGGGAACCGCCGGGCCAACGGGGCTACGACAAAGAAGGTGGCCCGGGCCTCGGCTCGCCGTAACGCCTCCAACACGCGGGGAGTCCAGATGGGGTGCGGGCCGTCGTCGAAGGTGAGCGAGATCCGCGGCACCTTCCGGCATATCTGGTTGTCAGAAGGCATCTCGAAAACATCCTTTGACTTGACTCCCCACGACCAGCAGAGTAACACGAGAACGGTGTTTGCCGCCCTACCGAGGAGGCCTCAGAGTAGAGATGGCGCCAGCTAAGTGAACCGAGTGTGATCCAGCCGATCACGGTAACTTCTGGTATCTTACGTGCCCACTCTCCCTCCCAGTGTCGCCCAGAGTACCACGTCGGGTAGACGATCACGTTTGACTTGTCGCCGTTCAACTCGCCGTGCGTCTTGTAGGCTAGTTTCGCGTCCCGGAGCGTCGCGCCCTCCTGCAGCACGACGTCCCCTAGACCGAAGGTTTCTTGGGTTCTCACCTTTACCCCTTACTGCCGGAAAGCGGGCGCATTCTATCCGAGGCTCGTGTTTCGCGGGTGGCGATTGGCGAATCGAGGGAGCAGCTCGCTATTCGGTGGTTCGCAGCTCGCTATTCATAGGTTTGCAGTTCCCTCCTGTACCCGGCGTTGACGCCCGCGTGCCACGCGAGCAGGTCCTCCCGTTTCCTCCTCAACTCTTCTTCGCTGCGCCCGCCCGCGAGGTTACGCTGCTCCAACGGGTCTTCTTCGAGGTCGAAGACCTCGTCGGGCTGGTTGCCGTAGTGGTGGATGTACTTCTCGCCGTTCTTCATGCTGGCAAGGCATTTCCGTTCGGTTATGCAGCTGAAGTTGAGGGTGCGATCCTCGGGCGGTTCCCGCAGGAGCGAGTAGCCGGGGTAGCGCCCGTCCGCGACCCTATAGCCGAGCAACTCCAGCACGGTCGGGACCACGTCGGTCTGGTTCGTGAGTCCCTCCACCCGCTCGCCCCCGTCGAACCAGCCCGGAGCGTGTATGAGGAGCGGTATCCTCAGGCCCTCCTCGTAGATGGTGTCGCCGTGCAGGTAGCGGCCGTGCTCCCCGAAGCCCTCCCCGTGGTCGCCGTAGATCACGAAGACCGTCTCTTCGTACAACCCGAGCTGCTTGTACTGCTCTATCAGGTTCCGCAAGAAATGGTCGAGCATGTTCACGCAGTTGAGGTAGCTGTTGATGAGCGGGTCTTCGGCATAGCTCTTTACGCCGTAGCGGTTCGGGATGCACTGGTAGTCGTCGTGTGCGGTGCCGGTGAGGTACTGGGCCAGAAAGGGTTCGTCGCCGTTCTCTTTGAGCCACGCCTCGCTCGGGGCGAGCATGATGTCTTCCTCGTAGCCCACGTAGTTCGTCATCATGAAACCCGTCTTGTCCATCACCTCGGACGGGTAATAGTCGTCGTAGCCCAGATTCGCCGCGATGGCGCCGTACTGGTCCATTGTCTCGCTGGAGGACTGGAAGAAGACGGTATTGTAGCCCGCCCCCTTGAGGAGGTCGGGGAGGCACCGCGAGGGGATGCCGCCCGGCGCGAACTCCGGGCCAAGAAAAAGGGGCGGGTCCACGCCGCAGTTCACCGTGACGGTCGCCTTGCTGGAGCGGGGGACGACCACGTAGGCCCTCTCCGCGAGGAGGCTGCTCTCCGAGAGCTCGTCGAGATAGGGCGTCGTCGCGAGCTGGCTATTATAAGGAGTGGTGGACCGGGCGCGGGTCGACTCCAGGTGGACCAACACCACGTTGCGGGTCTTTGGCCTCGGCACCTCCGCGACGCCTCCTCCCGCGACGTCTTCTGCGGCGTTTTCGGTCTCCCCACTTTCCGGCTCCTCGACGAGGCTGGCGTTGGCGCCCCCGCCGACGGCCTCGGCGACCTCGGCGTTCGGGTCGACCTCCTCGGCGGTCGCCCCCTCCACCCCGGTCCACACCATGTTGACGAACGGTGCCCTGGCGAACGATGTGTTAACACCCGCCTCGGCGCCCGCTTCGGCGCCGGCCGGGTCGGAGCCGACCACCGGCGAGAGGGAGACGAAGAGCAGGGCCAGCACGAGGAGCATGATGGGGCCCAGAGACAGGGGGATGCGGAACGGCGTGGCCCGCCGATACCGCCTCCCGGGCCGTCCCCGACTCGAGAAGCGCTCGGCGACGCGCGTCACCAGGAGAGGACCAAAGACCGCGTACAACAAGGCGGCGAAGAGCACCGCCCAGGCCGTCGGCGGGACCCCCTGCATGAGGATCGGCAGGATCTCTTCGATCTTTGGGATCCACTCGGCGATGATGGCGTAGTCGAGCGTGGTCCCGTTCTGCCGGAAGTACTGGTGGGCGCACGTGGTCACGAGCAGCAAGAGTACCGTCGCCGCATGGAAGAGCACGACCACCACCCGGCGCGCAAGCCCCTTTCTCGCCACCGCGAAGAGCCCCACCCACAACAGCACGTACCCCAGATCAAAGAACACGTCCGAACACATGAGGCCCAGAGTTCCAAAGAACCCGCGCTCGCCGGGCAGCGAAGAGACGGCGTAGGCCTTCAGCGCCAGGTCGTAGACGACGAACGGGACCAGCAGACCGAGCAGGTAATAATAGTCCCGACGGCCCAGAAGCGCCCCAAAAAAGCTCAATACCCGCAAGCTCTTGCTCCTAACGTGATTGCAACGGCGAAGCTCCCCTCAACGCGCATTTAACACGATTTTCCGGTTACTTGCCGCCCGGCGGGAGGGGTGCTTTTCTCACACGGAGGGGTGGCGTGGGGTCGGGCGTTGTAGGAGCATGGGGGGTGTAAGGGAACCGACGGCGCGAGGAGGAGAGATGTCCGAGGAGCACGTTATCGGCGTGGACCCGTTTAAGCCGCTGTCCGAGGAGCCGTGGACGGGGCACAATCGCTGGCACGAGTCCATCCCGCCGGTGCTGGAGGCGGAGCCGGGCGATCTCGTCGTCTACGAGACGCGCGACGCCTTTGATGGGCAGTTGAACGGCGACTCGACGAGGTGCCAAGATCCATGAGCAGAAACTCCCTCTTCGCTTTCGGCGGCTTAGAGCACCACCGAGCGTAGCGGGGGTTTCGCCCTTCGTGCAACCCCTCAAAAACCTGCACACCAGGTTAGCTATATCAGCACCAGCTCGATCTCCGGCTCCTTGCCTAGCGTGGCGGAGAAGCGGACCTTCGGGGTGTTGTCAGTTCGTACACCCCATGCCCGACGGCAGCCTACACGCTGCGCTGCCGCCGGAGGTCGTCGAAGAGGCGATAGAGAAGGGCTGGGCCGAGCAACACCCGGTGGCGCGGATGGGTTACATCCCCCAGAATGTGGTAATGATCTACGCTCCCAGGGACACCGAGGAGGTCGAGGCCGTCACCAGTCTGGTGATGGAGTCCTACCGCTACGCCGGGGGACACTAAACCTGGCCTATCTCCCTGTCCTAGACTGCCTCGACCGGATTGGTTAGAGAGCCGAGGCCCTCTATCTCGATGGTCACCTCGTCCCCGGCCTTCAAGAAGACCTTGGGGTCACGGACGAACCCGACCCCTGCCGGGGTTCCGGTCAGGATCAAGTCACCCGGCATGAGCGTCATGCCGGTCGAGAGGAAAGCTATTAGCTGCGCGACCGGGAAGATCATCTTCGAGGTCGAGCTGTCTTGCATGGTCTCCCCGTTTACTACGCTCCGGATCGAGAGGTTCTGCGGGTCGGGCACCTCGTCGCGGGTCGCTATGTACGGGCCGATGGGCGCAAAGGTGTCTATGGACTTGCTCCTCGTCCACTGCCCCCCCTCGGAGAACTGCAAGTCTCGCGAGGAGACATCGTTGCAGTTCGTGTAGCCAAAGACGTACTCGAGCGCCTCCGACTCGGAGACGTTCTTGGCCGGACGCCCGATCACCACCGCAAGCTCGGCCTCGTAATCGACCTGCTCGGTTATCGGGGGGATACGAATCGCATCGCCGGGCCCGGCGATGGTGTTCGGGTACTTGGCGAAGACAATCGGCTTCTCGGGGGCCTCCGCTCCCGTCTCCTGCGCGTGGTCCTCGTAGTTGAGGCCGATGGCGATGATCTTCTGGGGGCGAACTATCGGGGCGTGCAGCCGCGCCTCCTCCAGGGAGACGGTCTCGCCGCCGGGTTGCCGGTCCGCGCTGCGGCCCTGCTCGATGTACTCCAGTATGCTCGCTCCGCCTAGAGCGTGGATCTCCCCATCCTCGATGTAACCCACGTGCGGCGCCCCGCCGTCCGTCGAATAAGAAACCAGCTTCAAAGCCTCTCCTCTCCCCGAGATCACTGAAAGAACCGCCCTATCTTAGCAGCAGGAGAGGTCCGTCCGCTCACCGCCCTACGGCTGCAAACGCTCGATCTCCCACCCCTCATCCGAGCGACGGTAGACCAGACGGTCGTGCAGCCGGTTCTCACGCCCCTGCCAGAACTCCATCTCCCCCGGCTCGACCCTATATCCCCCCCAGAAAGGCGGGCGCGGAACCTCGCGCCCCTCGTACTCCCTCTCCAGCTCCCGCAGCCGCCCCTCCAGAGCCTCCCGCCCCCCGACCGGCCTGCTCTGCTCCGAGACCCACGCCCCGAGACGGCTCCCACGTGGACGACTCTGATAGTACGCCTCAGACTCCTCCACTGAGACGCGCGAGGCTCGTCCCTCTATCCTCACCTGCCGCTCCAGTTCACCCCAGTAGAAGACCAGCGCGCAGTACGGGTTCTCCTCCAACTCCCGGCCCTTGCGCCCCTCGTAGTTAGTGTAGAAGACGAAGCCCCGCTCATCGAAGCCCTTGAGAAGCACGACCCGAGCGGAGGGAAGACCGGCTCGTGTCGCGGTGGCGAGGGTCATGGCGTTGGGCTCGTGCAGGTTGGCGGAGATCGCCTCGTCGAACCATCTGCGGAACTGCTCCACCGGGTCCGGGTGAGCATCGGACTCGTGGAGGCCGGCGCGAGTGTACTCCCTGCGCAGGTCGGCTACGGAGCGGCCCAAACGCTACCAGCCCCGGGTCCCGGGGGCGCCCTTGAAGGGACCTACGACCTCCGAGGTAATCCAACCCCCGTAGAAGTCCCCCTCCTGCGCCTCGACCTTCTCCCCGTCCACCCAACAAGTATCCACCAACGAAGGGTAAAAGGCCACGTAGTCCTTCAGGCTCGCGTAAGCGGGCACGGGGTTCGGATAGAACCAGGCCGCCCGCTGCTCCCTCCGCTCGTCCGTGACGAGGTCGTAGTAGCACGCTACACCCTTCCACTCGCAGAACGACCTGCCCTCCGCAGGCTTCAGGTGCTCCATACGGATGTCCTCCGGCGGTATGTAGTAGACCGGTGGATGGCTCGTCTCCAGAACCCTCTTAGCGCGGGTGGTGTACGCGAGCGTCACGCCACCGAAAACTACTTTGATCCGTTTCTCCGAGTCCTCCAGTCTCGGCGGGCGCGGGTAATCCCAAACGGACTCCTGGCCCGGGCCGGGCTCTACGTGTTGGCGACCCATCTATAAGAACCTCCTTATCATCCTCAAGAGATTGTATGGGAGACGTGTGCGCTCCGTTGTGCGGGGGTTCGCCGCGCGAGTGGCTTCGTTGCTCTCTGCCGGTGTGGAGCGCAACCGCGCCCGGGCTTGCGGCGTCCTCGCTGCGGCGGTTGCGAGGGCCGGCATCATAGTATAGGATGCGTAAGGGTAGGTGTGAGGGATGCTTGAGCACCGCTGGCGGCGCGTTCGGGCGAAACTACGAGTGCATGGGAGGCATGGTTTGAACGGTACCGACAGGGACGAGGGGCCGCAAAGCTCGTATAGCTTGCAGACCGCCTTCGCAGCCAGGGACGGTCGGCAGGCCGCTGAGCTTTACGACAGCTGGGCGGAGGATTACGAGCGTAGCGTGGCGAGTTGGGGGTACACCACGCCTGCTGTCGCGTCCGGGTTATTCGGTCGTTACGTGAAGCCCGAAGACGGGGCGGTGCTCGACGCCGGGGCGGGTACCGGTATAACCGGCGAGATCCTTACTCTCCTCGGTTATAGAGACATCGTGGGGATAGACGTCTCGCCCAAGATGTTGGAGCTCGCCCGCAGGAAGGGCGCATACAGGGACCTGCGCCAGATGGAGCTCGGAGGGCGGCTAGACTTCTCCGACGACGCCTTCGGCGCCGTCGTCTCCACGGGGGTCTTCGCCGCGGGCCACGCCCCGCCCGAGTCGTTCGATGACCTCATCAGGGTGACCAGGCCCGGTGGTTACATGATCCTCAGCGTACGCACCGACGTTTACCTGGAAGGGGGCTTCAAAGAGAAGCAAGAGGCCCTCGAAAGGGAGGAGAGGTGGCAACTGGTCGACGTGAGCGACCCCTTCGCGCACCTGCGCTTCGAAGACCCAGATCTCAAGATCCAGGTCTTCGCGTACCGTGTGCTCTAAACACGCCCATAATCGTAGCCCAGCGCTCGTGGTGAGCAGCCATCCGGGCTGCCGAAGGATGTGGCGAAAGCGCGGCCCTCCGCGCACGATACTCTAGCGGAGCAACCAACGCAGCGGCGTGGGACGCTCCGCTAGCCACCGGGCTTCGATGCGGCCGCCTTGCCGCCAGCGCCGCACCGTCGAGGAGTACCTCGACTGGCTCGAGCGGTGACGATGCATCGCCATGCGACACGGAGAGTGGGCGATGCATCCCGAGTAGCGGTGGTCACCGCCGCGCCAAGACCGGGTCGACCAAACGAATCGAGAATGGACCAACAGACAGCCCCAATATGCCAGAGTCCGGTCCTACTAGTGGCTAGGCGCTCGGGCAAAGGAGCAGATCTATGGACCTCCCCCACTACGAATTGCGATGTCAAAGATGCGACGAAACATTCGAAGACGACGGTTTTATTCTAGAGTGCCCCAAGCAACACGAGCCCGCTCTTCTAGTCGCGGATTATAAGGACAAGCGGTTCGAACCCGACTCAAGTGCCGAAGGAATGTTCAGGTACGGGAGGTGGCTGCCTGGTACGCGGCTCTTGTCCGGCGCGGGCAGCAGCGTGACTTACAAGAGCGAGAAACTGAACCGCGTCGTAGGGTTGCTCAACGTGTGGGTGGTGTTTAACGGGTATTGGCCGGAGAGAGACGCCGCGCTCGAGACGCCATCCTTCAAGGATCTGGAGGCGTGGACGGTCCTCTCCCGCATCCCCGAGCGGCACCAGGAGGTCCTCGTTCTAGCTTCGGCCGGTAACACAGCCGCCGCGTTCGCGAGGGCGTGTTCGCTAAACGGGGTTCCCTGCCTGATCGTCGTCCCGGAGGCCGCGCTTCCCAACCTGGGTTTCCCCGACGCTATCGATCCGTGCGTAAAGATCATTTCCCTAACCGGATTCACCGACTACTCCGACGCCATCACGTTGGCGGATCGCGTCTCGCAGATCGACGGTTTTTTCCCCGAAGGGGGCGTGAAGAACGTCGCGCGGCGCGACGGGTTGGGCACGACGATGCTAAACGCGGTCGAGGAGATCGGGGAGATCCCCCACTATTACTTCCAGGCGATCGGGAGCGGGGCGGGCGCTATCGCGGCCCACGAGGCCGCGCGGAGGCTCGCCAACGACGGGAGATTCGGCGAGGAGCCCCCGAGGCTCGTGCTGAGTCAGAACTTGCCGTTCGTCCCAATCTACATGTCCTGGAAGTCGCGCCGGCGCGAGCTGGTAAAGATCGACGAAGCCGACGGGAAAAAGCAGACGCAGCAGATGGCCGCCCAGGTGCTGTCAAACCGGCGCCCGCCCTACTCTTGCAAGGGCGGCGTCTTCGACGTCCTCACCGAGACCCGTGGCGACGTACTCACCGCCGACAACTTCGAGGCTCTCCACGCGAAGCGGTTGTTCGAGGAGACCGAGGGGATCGACATAGATCCGGCGAGCGCCGTCGCATTCGCAACGCTGCTCAAGGCCGCCCGGTACGACGGGATCGAGAAGGATGCCATGGTCCTGCTGAACATCACGGGCGGAGGCCGCCACAGGCAACGACTGGACAAAGAGTTGATCCCGGCCCAGCCCGCCCTCGAGTTCGACGAGAACGAGATCCTCCTCGAGGAGACCCCGGAGAGGATCGCTGGCTTGTTCCGCTGAGACGAACTTTTTAGGCTGATGCCTTCTCGGACGAACGCCCCAAACTCGTCCCGACCACCACGAAAGGACCTGCATGAACACTCGGCAAGCGACCTCCTTATCCGAAGAGGAGCAACTCTATCGTAACCTGACCCCGACCTCTCACGAATACTTCGTGGAGGGCCGCGAGTACCTCCCCGGCGCCGACTCCCGTAGCCCTCTCTTTCATCCTCCTTACCCCGTCGTCCTGGAGGAGGGCGAAGGCTGCTGGCTGTTGGACGTGGACGGCAACGAGCTGCTCGACTTCACCGGCAACCATACGTCCCTGGTCCTCGGATACAAACATCCTCGAGTCCTCGAGGCGGTCCGGCGCCAACTGGAGAAGGGAACCGCTTTCCCCGGGGTCACGGCGCCCCAGGTGCGGCTTGCCAGGTCATTGTGCGAGCGGATGCCGTCTCTCGAACGGGTCCGCTTCACGAACTCGGGCACCGAAGCGGTGATGAACGCCGTCCGCGCCGCCCGGGCATTCACGGGACGTCACAAGATCGCCAAGATCGAGGGTGGCTACAACGGTAGTTGGGACGACGTGATGGTGAGCACGCATCCGTCTGGCGAGCAGAGCGGGGACGTGTTGCGGCCGGTCGCGGCCCCGGCATCCCTGGGTCTCAACCCGGCCAGCGTAGGCGACGTGGTAGTGCTGCCGTTCAACGAGGCGGAGGCGGCGGCGCGCCTGATCGAGCAACACGGCGAACACCTCGCGGCCGTCATCGTGGAGCCGGTTCTGGGCTCCGCCGGCATGATCCCCGCCGAGCGGGGCTACCTCGAGACGCTGCGTGAGGTGACCAAACGGCTCGGGGTACTACTCGTCTTCGACGAGGTCGTCAGCTTCAGGGTCGCGTACGGGGGCGCGGAGGAACACTACGGCGTAACCCCGGACCTGACCTGTCTCGGGAAGCTCATCGGCGGTGGCTTCCCTCTCGGCGTGTTCGGGGGGAGGGCCGACATCATGGCGATGTTCGACCCCTCGCACGGCAGGCCGCGCATCCCGCATCCCGGTAGCTACAACGCCAACCCTATCAGCCTGGTGGCCGGCGCAGCCACCCTGGAGGTGCTCACGGGCGAAGAGATCCGGCGCCTGAACCTCCGGGGCGAGTCCCTACGCCGCCAGATACGCACGGCCTTCGAGGACGCCGGCATCCCCGCGCAGGTCACCGGCCTCGGTTCGCTTTTCGCGATCCACCTGACCTCCCGCCCAGTCAGGAGCTACCGCGGCACGATCGGCGCGGACGCCCCCCTGCGGCACCGGATCTTCCTCGGCCTGTTCAACGAGGGCGTCCTAATAGACCCGCGCGGCGTGGGGAGCATCTCCGCGGCCGTCGGGGAGGCCGAGATCGACCGGTTCGTTGTAGCCCTAAAGGCCGTACTGCGTACGCTCACAGGCTCGTGAACACCAAGATTTTTCACGGCTTCGTGGGCCTGACGTCCATGGCTCGACCCGCGAGTACGACTGTCGAGTAGATGAAGTGAGGTTCGGAGGAAGGGGTAGCGTGCAACAGCAAGACGAACGGCAACAGGAGAGCGGACTTCAACCCGGCCTGAAACAGAGGCACATGACGATGATCGCCCTCGGCGGGGTGATCGGGGCCGGTCTCTTCGTCGGGAGTGGGGTGGTGATAAGCGCCACGGGCCCGGCGGTCGTCGTGTCCTTTCTGATAACGGGCGTGCTCGTGCTCCTGGTGATGCGCATGCTCGGGGAGATGGCCGTCGCTCAGCCCGCTGTCGGCTCCTTCTACGAGTACACCCGGCTGGCCCTGGGGAACATGGCGAGCTTCGTAACCGGCTGGATGTACTGGTACTTCTGGGTCATCGTCGTCGCGGTCGAGGCGGTGGCGGGGGCGGAGCTCTTGCGGTACTGGCTACCCGATGCGCCCTTATGGGTACTTAGCCTGGCGCTGATGATCGTCTTCACCCTCACCAACCTGGTCTCGGTTCGCTCCTACGGAGAGTTCGAGTTCTGGTTCGCATCCATAAAGGTGGCCGCGATCCTGGTCTTCCTGTTTCTGGGCGCGCTCTTCGTGCTCGGGCTGTGGCCCGATACCTCCCCGAGCCTGGGTAACCTCACCGCTCAGGGCGGGTTCGCGCCCAACGGCCTCGGGGTGATCCTCACCGGCGCCGTGGCGGCGGCCGGTTTCTACTTCGGCGCGGAGTTGGTAACCGTCGCGGCGGCCGAGTCCTCGGAGCCGGAGCGGACCGTGGCCCGGGCGACGAACACGGTCATCACGAGGGTTTTGATCTTCTACGTCGGTTCGGCCTTTCTGGTCGTCGCCATCGTCCCGTGGAACGACGCCGGGCGAATCACGAGCCCGTACGTCAGCGCCCTCGAAACTATCGGCATTCCGGCGGCGGCCCAGATCATGAACGCCGTAATCCTCACGGCGGTGCTCTCAGCCCTGAACTCCGGGCTCTACGCATCATCGCGAATGCTCTTCGCCCTGACGAGGCGCGGCGACGCCCCCGAAGGGCTGGCGAAGCTCAACCGCAGGGGGGTCCCGATCCGGGCGATCCTGATCGGAACCGTCTTCGGCTACGTCTCGGTCGTCATGGCGTACATCTCGCCGGACACGGTATTCAGGTTCCTGATCCAGTCCTACGGTACGGTGGCGCTCTTCGTCTACCTGCTGATCGCGATCTCCCAGCTAAGGATGCGGGCGAGGCTGGAGCGGGAGGCCCCCGAACGGCTGCGGTTGAAGATGTGGTTCTATCCGTACCTGACGTACCTGACCATCGCGGGTATGCTCGCGGTGATCCTCGCTATGGCGTTCATCCCCGAGCAGCGCTCGCAACTCGTACTGGGGGTGGTCAGCCTCGCCGCGCTCCTGCTGGCCTACGTGCCACGCCTTCTCTGGGGTAGGAGGATGCCCGAGACCGCCGTGCCGGCCGGAAGCGGAGAGTAAAAGTCGTGGACACCGAGAATAGAGGAAGGGAGCAGAACGTGGGCTACTTCAAGCTGGGGAGCGTAATGGTCGGGCTGGTGATCCCGTTCGTGGCCGTCGTCGGCGGCGTGGCGTTCCTGGGCCGGTCCGAGATTATGGTGGCGGGGATGCCGATCGTGTACTTCTGGGTCTTTCTCTGGTTCGTCCTGACGTCGGTGTGCCTCGCCGCGAGCTGGTACTTCTTCGACCGCAAGGACTTCGAAGACGAAGAGGAGACCGAAGAGCGGCGTGGAGAGGGGGAGGTCTAGGTGGCAACCCTGGTCTTTGGGGCGATCATCGTATTCTCGCTCGTCCTGGCGTTCCTGGCGGCGCGAGGCCGGGACGTGCTCCAGATAGAGGAGTACCTGGTGGCGGGCCGCTCGTTCAGCGGTTTCCTGTTGTTCTTTTTGGCGGTCGGCGAGATCTACAGCATCGGGACGATGGTGGGGCTGCCGGGCGGCATCTACGCCAACGGCGCGAGCTATGGGATCTGGTTCTTAGGCTACATCCTGCTCGCCTACCCGATCGGCTACTTCCTGGCGCCGCTCGTGTGGAGGGCCGGGAAGCGCTACGGGGCGATGACGTTCCCGGACATGCTCAAGGGCCACTACCGGAGCCGGCTGCTGGAGGTGGTCGCCGCCCTGACCTTCTTCGCGTACCTGATCCCCTGGGCACAACTGCAGTTCGCAGGCCTGCAAGTAGCCCTGGGCGCTCTGGGTTTCGGTATCTCGCCAACTACGGCCACGGCGGTCGCGGCGGTCATAGCCTTCGCCTACATCATCTTCTCCGGCGTACGGGCCCCGGCGAACATCTCGATCCTCAAGGACATCCTCCTGTTCGGCGCGATCGTCATAGTCGGGGTGGCCGCAGCCTCCGCCGCTGGAGGTGTCTCCAACGTATTCGGCGACGTCGGGAGTACGAACCCGTCCGCCCTGACCATCGGGGGAGGGCAGGCGATGACGTTCGCGCTGACGACGATAATCTTCCAGGCGTTCGGGTTCATAACGGTCACGACGCCGTTCATCTTCACCGGCCGCTCCGAGGCTACGGTGAAGCGCACGTACATCGTGATGCCGTTGTACATGCTCATGTATCCGTTTCTCATCTTCGCCGCGTACTACGCTATAAGCGCGGTGCCGAACCTGGAGCAGCCAAACGCCGCGCTCTTCGCGGCCTCGGTGGAGCTTCTGCCCCCGTGGTTGCTGGGGCTCGTGGCGGGGGCGGCCGCCCTGTCGGGATTGCTCATCCTCGCCGTGCTGAGTCTGACCATCGGCGGCGTGCTCTCGCGCAACATCACGCCGAACCTGACCGATACCTCCCAGCGACGGTTGACGCAGGTGGTCGTGACCGTGTACCTGATCGCCACGGCGGCGCTCACGATACTGGCCCCGACGTTGATGCTGAACCTAATCTCCATTGCGTACTTCTTCGTCACGCAGTTGCTTCCGGCCCTGTTCGGGCTCCTCTTCGTGCGGCAGTTCAGCGCCGTGGGGCTCACAGCCGGTCTGATCGCCGGTAGCGCGGCGGTGCTCGTACTGCACTTCTCGCAGGCGAACATCGCCGGCATCAACATCGGGCTGATAGCACTGCTCTTGAACTTCGCGGTGACCTTCGCGGTGAGCGCAGTTGTGAAGAACGATTCATCGCCCGCACCGTTGGCTACGTCCCGCCGGATGGAAGAGCGGCGGGCCGAAGGGAGAACCATATGACAGACGGCAACTGCATCCTGGTCGGGAAGATCCACACCCTCGACGAGTCACGGCCAGAAGCGGAAGCCGTCGCGATCCGGGACGGCAGGATCTCCTACGTCGGGGACGCGGGCGAGGCGAAGCGTCACGCGGGCCCACGCGCCGAGGTGATAGACCTCGGGGACAGGGTGGCGTTCCCGGGCTTTATCGAGTCGCACAGCCACCCCGTCTTGCTGGGACGGTACCTCGAAGAGGTCGACTGCCGGTACTGCTCATCCATCGAGGAGATCGTGGAGGCGCTGCGGCGGCGGGCCTCCGCCACCCCTCCGGGCGAATGGGTCGTGGGTAACGGTTACGACCACACACTGCTAAGGGAGTCGCGGCACCCGATCCGCTGCGAGCTGGACCGCGCCAGCGAGAAGCATCCCGTCCTGCTCAGGAACATCACCGTCCACAACGTGGTCGCGAACGGCGAAGCTCTCCGAATTGCCGGCGTCAAGGCCGGAACACCCGACCCGGAGGGCGGCCGCATCGGACGGGACGCGAACGGGGAGCCGGACGGCGTGCTGTGGGAGTGGGCGCAAAGCCTCGTGCAGTCCCACCTCCCCGAGGCGTCGGTCGAGGACGTTCGTCGCCAGCTCGAGCGCGCCGCCGAAGAGTACCTCTCCGCGGGCGTCACCTCCGTCGTGGACGCGGCCGTGGGGCTCGCCAACGGGATGCGGGACGCCGAGGCGTACGCGCACGTCGCCGAGGATGGAAGCCTGCCATTACGGCTGGGCGCGGCGATCGTCTACCCGTTGTGGAAAGAGTTGCAGGGGGGCGCGGGACCGGGTCTTGCGTGGTCCGGCAACCCCGAGAAGGTACGCCCCGTAGCGGTGAAGTTCTTCCAGGACGGCTCGATCCAGATAGGCACCGCGGCGCTGCGCCAACCCTACTTCGGCGAGCCGGAGCCCGCGGATCACCACCTCATATGGTCCCAGGATGAGCTGAACCGCGCGGTGGCCGACGTCCACTCGTCCGGCTGGCAGGTCTGGACTCACGGGAACGGGGACGTCGCGATAGGTTCGATCCTGGACGCTTACGAGAAGGCACTCGCGAACGATCCGCGAAACGACCACCGACACAGGGTCGAGCACTGCCAGACCGCGGGGGAGGACCAACTCGACCGGATCAAGGACTTAGGGGTAGCGGTCTCCTTCTTCGCGCCCCACGTCTGGTACTGGGGCGACAGGCACCGGGACGTCTTTCTGGGTCCCGAGCGAGCCGCCCGCCTGGATCCCCTTGCCTCGGCCTCGCAGAGAGGCATCCGGTTCGGGCTACACAACGACAGCCCGGTA
>CADCVG010000099.1 GCA_902806075.1 uncultured Rubrobacteraceae bacterium | reverse complement strand
GGGGGGAGATAGACCTCGCCGTGCATTCAGCAAAGGATGTCCCGACCGAGGTACCGGAAGGAATAGTGCTCGCGGCGATCACCGAACGCCACGACCCTTCCGACGTCCTCGTCTCCGACGGAGGTTACGATGTGGATGGTCTGCCGGAGGGGGCAGTAGTGGCTACCTCCAGCCTGAGGCGTCGTGCGCAGCTCCTGAACCGCCGCCCGGGCCTGCGGATCGTGGAGATCCGGGGTAACGTGGATACCCGCATCCGTAAGGTGCGCGAGGGGGCCGCCGACGCGCTCGTCCTCGCCCGGGCCGGGCTGATGCGTCTCGGACTCGCCGTGCCGCATACTATTATACCGCCGGAGATCATGCTCCCAGCGGTGAGCCAGGGCGCATTGGCCGTGGCGACGTTAGGGAAGCACCCTCTACGGGACGCTATTCGAGAGGCGCTGAACGACGAGTCGACGGAGAAGGTAGTTCGGGCCGAGCGGACGATGCTCAACACACTCGAAGGCGGCTGCCGGGTCCCGGTCGGGGCAATTGGGAGGATAGCGAACGAGTCGAAAGTGTGGTTGCAGGGGGTCGTGGCGTCACCGGACGGAGCTTTGCTCTACCGGGGCGAGGCGATGGGCGAGGAGCCGGAGGAGGTCGGTAGTAGGCTGGCGCGGGACCTGCTGGATCAGGGTGCGGGGGTAGTGCTCGCGGAGATACGGGAGGTGCGGTCCTGATCTACCTGGTAGGAAGCGGCCCTGGCGACCCCGGCCTCTTTACCGTAAAAGGTGTCGAGTGCCTGAAACAGGCGGACGCGGTCGTCTATGACCGACTCGCGCCGGAGGCCCTGCTCGCCCACGCGAGACCCGGCGCGGAGCTTCACTACGTCGGAAAGCAGCCGGGCCAGCACTCGATGTCGCAGGAGCAGATCAACGCGCTCCTCGTCCGGCTCGGCCGTGAAGGTAAGACGGTAGTGCGTCTCAAGGGCGGCGACCCATACGTCTTCGGCCGCGGCGGCGAGGAGGCGCTCGACCTCGTCGAGGCTGGGATACCGTTCGAGGTCGTCCCCGGCGTCACGAGCGGCATAGCGGCCCCCGCTTACGCCGGCATCCCGGTTACACACCGCGGCATCTCTACGAGCGTCGCGTTTATCACCGGCCACGAGGACCCGACGAAAGAAGAGTCGGACGTGGACTGGGGACGGCTCGCGGGCGCGGCGGAGACGCTCGTGCTGTACATGGGTATCGGGAGGCTAGCGGAGATCTCCTCTGAGCTCATCGCCGGGGGGCGCGCCTCCGAGACCCCGGTCGCTTGCGTCCGCTGGGGCACCCGGGCGGACCAGAGGACCGTCACCGGCACGCTGGAGAACATCGCCGAGAGGGTGGCGGAGGCGAGGTTGAAGCCCCCGGCGATCACGGTGGTCGGCGACGTCGTGGCCCTGCGGAAGGATGGGCTCGACTGGTTCGAGAGAAGGCCGCTCTCCGGGCGGCGCGTCGTGGTTACGAGGGCGCGCGCCCAGGCCGGCGAGCTTAGTCGAGAGCTGGAGTCTTTAGGGGCGGAGGTCCTGGAGTTCCCGACGATAGAGATAAAATCGCCCGGAGACTTCGGGCCGTTGGACCGGGCCATACGCGACCTCGACTCGTTCGACTGGATCGTTTTTACGAGCGTGAACGGCGTGGAGGCGTTCGTGGAGCGCCTCAAACATCACGGCCTCGACTTGCGGGCGGTGCCGCGGGGGGCGAGGGTGGCGGCGATAGGCCCTGCGACGGCCGAGAGGGTAGAGGCGGCGGGGTTTCGGGTTGACGTGACGCCCGAGGAGTACCGGGCGGAGGCCCTGATCGAGGTTCTAGAGAGAGATTCTCTCGCGGGCAAGAGGGTCCTGATCCCACGTGCGAAGGTCGCCCGCGAGGTCCTCCCCGAGAAGCTGCGCGAGGCCGGGGCCGAGGTCGTCGTCCCGCCGGCCTACGAGTCCGTCCCCTCGAACGAGGGCGGGGAGAGGCTGAGAGAGCTTCTGGAGAACGGCGAGGTGGACTGCGTTACCTTCACAGCTAGCTCGACGGTCGAGAACTTCGTCCGGGCCTTCGAGGATGCGGCACGGTTGCTGTCGAAGAGCCGGGTAGCGTGTATAGGCCCGATCACGGCTGATACCGCTCGCGGATACGGATTACGGGTCGACGTCGAGGCCGCCGAGTACACTATACCCGGACTGGTAGACGCGGTGGCGGATCTCTTCGCCGCCGGTGACGCGGCCAAGAAAGGCTGGTAACGCAATGGCATTCCCAACACAGAGGCTCCGGCGCACGCGCGGCACGGCCGGGCTGCGCGGTATCGTACGCGAGACGGAGCTCTCCCCGAACGACTTCATCTACCCCATCTTCGTGGCGGCCGGCGAGGACGTAAAGAACCCCATAGCCTCGATGCCCGGCATCTTCCAGCTCTCCATAAACCACGCCGTCGAGGAGGCGAAGAAGGCCCACGAGCTCGGCATCCCGGGCGTCCTGCTCTTCGGCATCCCGGACGAGAAGGACGAGGCGGCGAGCGGGGCCTACGACCCGGAGGGAGTGGTGCAGCTCGCCACCCGCGCTATAAAGGATGCCGTGCCGGAGCTATTGGTGGTCGCGGACGTGTGCCTGTGCGAGTACACGAGCCACGGGCATTGCGGGATCGTGGACAAGGAGCGCGGCGTGGTCCTGAACGACGCGAGCCTCGAACTTCTGGCCCAGACAGCCGCGAGCCAGGCCGAGGCCGGAGCGGACATCATCGCGCCATCGGACATGATGGACGGGCGGGTCGCGGCTCTACGGAGCGAGCTAGACCGCGAGGGCTTCTCGGAGACCCCGATCATGGCGTACTCAGCCAAGTACGCCTCGGCCTTCTACGGTCCGTTCCGCGAGGCCGCCGACAGCGCCCCTCAATTCGGCGACCGGCGCGGCTACCAGATGGACCCGGCGAACGCCCGCGAGGCGTTGCGCGAGGTCGCCCTCGACGTAGAGGAGGGCGCGGACATCGTCATGGTCAAGCCCGCGCTCCCGTACCTCGATGTTATACGCCGCGTGCGCGACGCCACAAACCTCCCCGTTGCCGCCTACAACGTGAGCGGCGAGTACTCGATGCTAAAGGCCGCCGTACAGAACGGCTGGCTCGACGAGGAGAGAGCAGTCCTGGAGACGCTCACCGGCATAAAGAGGGCGGGGGCGGAGATCATCATCACCTACCACGCCCTCGACGCCGCTCGCTGGCTCGGTTAACCGCTCCCGCGCGCAGCGGACAACGCTTCAGGTTTCTTCGCACAGGGGTTCTCTACTGGTATATGCCGATCTTAGTGTAGGACGACCGGTCTGCGACCGCCGGAGTTCCCAGGCGGGGTTCTGTAAACTGTCCGATGGGCTGATCTATACTCGATAGTGAACGAGCCGGGTAAGCGATATTACCGTCTTGATCGCTGGTCTGGTCTATAAAGTGAGCACTGGTATTCGGAAGGGGATACGCCCGGTTGCAAGGTAGCAACGAGAACATAAAGGCAAGGGAAGCGCTGTCTACGGACCGCTCCGCCCGGCTCATGCAGCGGGCCGTCAAGCAACTGCCTGGAGGCGTGAACAGCCCTGTCCGGGCGTTCCGCTCCGTGGGCGGCGACCCGCTGTTCATGCAGCGCGGCGAGGGCTCGCGTATCTTCGACGTGGACGGCAACTCCTACGTGGACTACGTAATGAGCTACGGTCCGCTGGTCTTGGGCCACGCCCACCCGGACGTGGTGGCGACACTGGAGGAGATGGTGCGGAGCGGGACCACCTTCGGGGCGCCGACGGAGCTCGAGGTCGAGATGGCGGAGTTGGTCTGCGAGCTCGTCTCCTCGATTGAGATGGTCCGGATGACCAACTCCGGCACCGAGGCTACGATGAGCGCTATCCGGGTCGCTCGTGGCTATACGGGCCGCGAGGCTATCCTGAAGTTCGACGGCAACTACCACGGCCACGGTGACGCCCTGCTCGTCTCGGCCGGCTCGGGCGTTGCGACCTTGGGTCTCCCCGATAGCCCCGGCGTTACGAGGGGAGCTGCGAAGGACACCGCCGTCCTGCCGTACAACGACCTCGACGCGGTGCGGGCACTCTTCGAGGAACGGGGCGAGGAGTTCGCCGCGGTCATCCTGGAGCCTGTGTGCGGGAACATGGGGTGCGTGCTGCCTGTGGAGGGCTATCTGAAGGGGCTAAGGGAGATCACGCAACAGTACGGGACGGTCCTGATCTTCGACGAGGTGATGACCGGGTTCAGGCTCGCCCGGGGCGGGGCGCAGGAGCGGTACGGGGTCGTTCCGGACATGACGTGTCTCGGCAAGATCATCGGCGGAGGACTGCCCGTCGGAGCTTTCGGTGGGAGACGTGAGATCATGGAGCAGGTCGCTCCCTCCGGCCCCATCTACCAGGCCGGGACCCTCTCCGGTAACCCGCTCGCGATGACCGCCGGTCTCGCCACTCTGCGGGCCACCGGCGAGTCGGGCTTCTACGAGAGGCTCGAAGAGCTTGGGGAGCGATGGCGGCGGGGTATGGACGAGGCTGCCAGCGAGGGAGGGATTCCCTTTACTATAAATCAGGTAGGTTCGATGGTAAGCATCTTCTTCACCGAGGGCCCGGTCACGGACTTCGGCTCCGCCGCCCATTCGGACACGAAGGCGTTCAAGGATTTCTTCTGGCACATGCTCGGGCGCGGTATCTATCTCGCCCCGAGCCAGTACGAGGCCGGGTTTATATCCTTCGTGCATTCGGAGGAGGACCTGAACAAGACCTTCGAGGCGGCCCGGGAGTGGTTCGTCGGGGCTCCTGCGGACGCGGGGCGGGGCTAGGAGGTGGAGACCAGGCACCGGACGCCGGAGGTCTCGCTGCGAGAGGTCTTTCTGCGTGCGACTGAAGGTCTGCCGGGCGTGGCCGGGCGAGACTACCGGGGCGCGGTCGTCGCGGAGGCTCTGGGGTATCTGCAGGAGGGGTTCGGGGCGCACTACGCGACCCAACAGGCGGCGAGCGACGACGCGATACTCGTTGGGGACCATGCTTATGCGCTGGCGGTCGAGACGATTGCCAGGCTAGACGAGCCGCGCTTCGTTGGGGTGGCGAGCCGTATGATCCGGGACGGGGCGGGTGAGATCTCTCGTGGGAACTCCGTCGCTATCTCGCTGTGGACGCCGCACCTCGCCCAGCTCCTCGGCATAATCTCCGGCGAGGGCGAGGAACGCTCGAAGGAGCGCATAAAGGACGCGATAGTGGAGGTGACGGATGACGCCCAATAACCTGCAAGAGTTCGTGAGCGAGCTACGGAAGGCCGGCGAGCTCGTGGACGTGCGCGAGCCGGTAAGCGCGAAGTTCGAGATCACCGAGATCGCCGACCGCGTCATGAAGAGGACCGGTCCAGCCCTCCTCTTCCACGACGTAAAGGGTAGCGATCATCCCCTCCTCATAAATGCCTTCGGCTCCAAAAAGCGGATGGCGAGCGCGTTAGGTGTCGAGGACCTCAACGAGATCGGGGCTCGCATAGAAGAGCTCCTCGGGCTGACCAAAGGCCCCGGCAAGGGCCTTATGGCCAAGCTCCAGCTCCTGCCGCGCCTCTACGAGGTCTCGAAGTTCCCGCCCCGCACGGTCTCCCGGGGTGCCCCGTGCCAGGAGGTCGTCTACCGCGGCGACGAGATAGACCTCGAACGCCTCCCCGTCCAGACCTGCTGGCCCGAGGACGGCGGACCCTTCGTAACCCTCACGATGGTCCACACCCAGGATCTGGAGAACGGTGAGAAGAACGCGGGCATGTACCGTGTCCAGCGCTTCGATAAAAAGACCGCCGGCCTGCACTGGCAGCGTCACAAGACCGGCGCGGCTCACTTCGAGAAGGCGAAGAAGCTCGGTCAGAAGCTACCCGTGGCGGTGACGCTGGGCGGCGACCCGGCGACCATCTACTCGGCCTCGGCGCCGCTCCCACCCGGCATCAGCGAGTTCGTCTTCGCGGGCTTCCTGCGCAAGGAGCCCGTAAAGCTCGTCAAGTGCCTCACCAACGACCTTGAGGTCCCGGCGGAGGCGGAGATCGTCATAGAGGGCTACGCCGACCCGGAGGAGCCGCTGACGCTGGAGGGACCGTTCGGCGACCACACGGGTTTCTACTCGCTCGCTGACTACTACCCGGCGATGCACGTCACGGCGGTGACGATGCGCCGCAACGCGATTTACCCTTCGACTATCGTCGGGCGTCCACCGATGGAGGATGCGTGGCTCGGCTACGCGACGGAGCGCATCTTCTTGCCGTTGGCGAAGCTCACCCTGCCGGAGATCGTCAACTACCACCTGCCGCCGGAGGGCATCTTCCACAACCTCGTCTTCGTCTCAATCGACAAGCAGTATCCCGGTCACGCCTTCAAGGTAGGCGCCGGAATGCTCGGGATGGGGTTGATGAGCCTCTCGAAGATGATCGTCGTCCTCGACTCGGACGTAAACGTAGAAGACGTAAGCGAGGCGTGGTGGGTGACGTTGAACAACATAGACCCCGAGCGGGACATAAGGATGATGCCGGGACCGATAGACGTCCTCGACCACTCCAGCCGGGCGTTCTCCTACGGGTCGAAGATGATCGTGGACGCGACAAAGAAGTGGCCCGAGGAGGGTTTTACCCGCGAGTGGCCGGAGAAGATCGAGATGAGCGACGAAATAAAGAGGCTCGTGGACGAGAAGTGGGAGCGGTATGGCATCCCCCTCGACTAGAAGCTCCGCTTCCGGCCCGAACGTGGGCAGGCTGCGGGTGCTCCTGGAGATGGTCAAGTGGGAGCACACCGTCTTCGCGCTGCCGTTCGCCTACGCCGGGATGCTCGCCGCACCGGTCCCGTTCAGCCTCTCGAACCTCGTCTGGATCACGGTCGCCATGGTCGGCGCCCGCACCGCCGGCATGACCCTCAACCGTATCATCGACGCGAGCATGGACGCCCGCAACCCCCGCACCGCCGACCGCGCCATCCCCAAAGGGCTCGTCGGGTTGAGAGAGGCGTGGGTCTTCACCCTCGTCTCGGTCGGGCTGCTGGTGCTCGCGACGTTCTTCCTCGCCCCCGTCACGCGCGTGCTCTGGCCGCTCGTCGTCCTGGGCTTCGTGGTCTACCCGTATACCAAACGCTTTACCTGGCTCTGCCACCTCGCGTTAGGGATCGCCAATGGCCTCGCGCCGGCGGCGGCATGGGTGGCGGTGACGAACGACGTCTCGTGGACGCCGGTCCTGATCTGGGCCGCCGCGGCGCTCTGGGTCGGGGGCTTCGACATCATCTACGCCCTCCTCGACCGCGACTTTGACCTTGAGAACCGGGTCAACTCCCTGCCCGCGCGGTTCGGGGTCGGCCCCGCGCTCGTCGTCTCGCGCGTCTGGCACGCGCTCTCTGTTGCGCTCCTCGTCGCGTTCGGCGTGGCGGCGGGGCTCGGGGTCGTCTACTACCTTGGGGTCGTGGTGGTGGCGTGGCTGTTGTTCTACGAGCAGTCTCTCGTCAGGAAGGACGACCTCTCGAAGTTGAACGTGGCGTTCTTTACTATGAACGGGGTCATAAGCCTCGTGTTCTTCGTCTTCGTGCTCCTCGACCGGATGGTGGGCTGATGGCTCTGCGGAGCGCCTTTGTCGGCATCACCGGGGCGAGCGGGGCGCCGTACGCGGTGCGCCTTATAGAAGCCCTCGTCGAGAACGACGTGTTCGTGGAGATCTGTGCTTCGGAGATGGGCGAGAAGGTTCTCGCCTACGAGATGGGCGGCCTGAACACGAGGAAGCTTGCCGAGACCTATGGCGTCAAGCGCTACGCCCCGGACGACCTCTTCGCGCCCCCAGCGAGCGGGACGAGCGTTCCGGACGCTACGGTCATCGTCCCGGCGAGCGTCGCCACCATAGGCAACATCGCCAACGGCACGGGTACCAACCTCCTCCATCGGGTCGCGGACGTGGCCCTGAAGGAGCGCAAGCGGCTCGTGATCCTGGAGCGCGAGATGCCCTACAGCCTGATCCACCTGAGGAACATGGCGACGATCACCGAGGCCGGCGGCCTCGTGCTCTCGGCGGCGCCCGGTTTCTACAACCATCCGAAGACACTCGACGACGTCATTGACTTCGTCGTCGGCAAGACCCTGGACGCGATGGGTCTTGCGAGCCACGAACTGGTCGAGAGATGGGGGCACAAGCGACGTGGATAGAGGGAGCGCACACAAAGGCCGGCTCCCGAGCGGCGAGGAGCGGGCGCGGCTGGTGCGGGAGATGTTCGATCGGATCGCGTCTCGCTACGAGCTCCTCAATACCCTCATGACCGCCGGCCTGCACCGCATCTGGAATAACAAGGCGGTTGAGGCGACCGGTCTCCGCGAAGGCGGCCGGGCCCTGGACCTCGCCTGCGGTACCGGCAGCCTGACGCGTGACCTCGCTAAAAGGACCGGGCCGACAGGATACGTGCTCGGTATAGACTTCTCTCGCGAGATGCTCCGGGCGGCACAGGCGCGCCCGGCCCCGAACGTCGAGTACCGGCTCGGGGACGCGACGAACCTTACGGGCGTTGCGGACGACTCCTTCGACGCGGCGACGATAGCCTACGGGGCGCGCAACATCCCGGACCTCGACGCGCTCTTTTCGGAGATGACGCGAACGGTGAGGCCGGGGGGGAGGGTGGTCTGTCTGGAGATAGCGCGGCCGAAAGGACGATTATCTGCTACCTTTTACCGCCTGTGGTTCGATAGGGTGGTACCGCGCCTGGGCGCGATGGTCTCGGGGGATGCATGGGCGTACTCGTATCTGCCGGAGTCGGTGAAAGAGTTCGTAGCACCTGGCGAATTAGCTGACATAATGGAGCGTAATGGATTACAAAACGTTACATGGCGCGGGTTCTCTGGCGGCATCATCACGCTCCACGTCGGGACGAGACCTGGCTGAGAGCGCCAGAAACCTGCGGGCCGCGCTGCCGGAGGACGCCTCGGAGGCCGTGACACGGGTCGAGGACTCGCTCGCCGAGGTCGCCGAACGGGCACCGGTGGGGCTCGTGGCGCCGGCGCTGGAGGCGCTCACGGCGGGGGGCAAGCGGCTCCGCCCGATCCTGCTGGTCCTGAGCGCCCAGATGGGTGAGCCGGACTCGGGCGCGCTGCTCACGGCCTCCACGGCCATCGAGGTGCTGCACACGGCGACCCTCATCCACGACGACGTGGTGGATAAGGCGGAGTCGAGACGCGGAAGACCGACTGCCGTGGCCGCCTACGGGCGTGAGACTGCGGTGGCGACCGGCGATTACCTCTTCGCCGAGGCGTTCCATGGTCTGGCGGAGATCGGGGATCCGAGGCTCGTGCGCGCCTTCTCGGAGGCGGCGATGGGACTGGCGGCGGGCGAGCTGGAGCAGTTCCGATCCTCGCGCGGACCGGTAGAGGTCGAGGCGTATATGGAGCACATCCGCATGAAGACCGCCGGGCTCTTCCGGGCCGCGTGTGTGGCGGGCGGTACTGTTGGCGGTCTCTCTCTCAAGCAGATAGACGCTTTGGCGACCTACGGGCAGGCGTTGGGGCTCGCGTTCCAGATGTCCGACGACGTGATGGATCTGGTGGGCAAACCGGGGCTCATGGGCAAGGGCGTCGGTACGGACCTCGCCGAGGGGACCGTAACGCTGCCGGTCATATTTGCCATAAAGGAGGGGAACGCGGCGGTCATACGGCGGGTACTGGAGACGCCGGAGCCGGGGTCGGAGTTGCTGGAGGCCGGGATCGAGGCGGTCCTGGCGACGGAGGCGATAGAGAAGACAGAGGCCTGGGCGCTAGGAGAGGTCGAGGCCGCGATAGAGGGGCTCGGTCTGCTGCCCGACGGGGCGGAGCGGGCCATCCTGGAGGCGATAGCGAGCGAGGTGGTGGGTAGAGATGCTTAAGACCAAGGCGCCAGCGGATCTCTCGGAGATCCGGGAGAAAGTCTATGCGGGCGAGCGGCTCTCCTTCGAGGACGGGCTGAAGCTCTTCGAGTCGAACGACCTTGTGGAGATCGGTCGTCTCGCCAACTACGTACGCGAGCGTCGCCACGGCGATAGGGCCTACTTTTCGCACAAATATCGTCTCTACCCGACGAACATCTGCGTCTACCGCTGCCGGTTCTGTGCCTTCCGGGTGTCGAAAGGCGACGAGCGGGGCTACGAGTGGCCAGCGGAGAAGACTCTGCACGAGCTTGAGAAGGTGGATCTGACCGGGGTTGCGGAGTTCCACATCGTCGGCGGCATCCATCCGGAGTGGGGCTTCGATATGTACCTGGACATCGTCCGGGAGCTGCACCGCGTCTACCCGGAGATACACATAAAGGCGTGGACGGCGGTGGAGATAGACCACTTTACACACCAGACCGGAAAAAGTGCCGAGTGGGTGTTGAACGAGATGCGCGAGGCGGGGCTTGGTAGTCTGCCGGGGGGTGGGGCGGAGATCTTTGACTGGGAGGTTCGCCGCACGATCTGCCGGACCAAGTGTACCGGCGAGCGGTGGCTTGAGGTCCACGAGGCCGCCCACAACCTCGGCATGAAGACAAACGCCACGATGCTCTACGGTCACGTCGAGACGCCCGAGAGCAAGGTGGACCACATGCTGCGCCTGCGGGACCTGCAGGATCGGACCGGGAGCTTCAGGACCTTCATTCCGCTCGCGTTCCATCCGGACAACACGCGGCTCAAGCACCTGCCGCGTTCCACCGGCGCCGACGATCTCAAGCACATCGCCATCGGGAGGCTTTTGCTCGACAACTTCCCGCACATCATGGCGTACTGGGTCACGGAGACGCCTGAGGTCGCGCAGGTCGCGCTCAGTTTCGGGGCGGACGACCTGGACGGTACGATCATGATAGACGAGGAGATCATCAACGCCGCCGGCGGCAAGCACGTCGAGGGCGCGATGACCAAGAGCCGGTTCGCCACCATGATCCGCGAGGCCGATCGTGTACCACTCGAACGCGACACCGAGTTCAACGTAATACGAGAGTTCTAGGGATGGGCCTCTAGGATGCTCCGCGTCGGCTTTATAGACTACCTGAACTGCCTACCGCTCAGGCTCGGCCTTGAAGAGACCGGCGGCCTCGAAGGGGTGGAGCTGGTCGGCGGCACGCCTGCCGAGACCAACGCTGCGCTCCTCTCGGGCGAAGTCGAGTTGGGCCTGGTCTCCTCGGCGAGTTGGGCCAGAAACCGCGACCGCCTGCGGCGGGTGCCGGGCTACGGCATAACCTCGGATGGCCCCGTCATGAGCGTACTGCTCGCTACCCGCGAGGGTATGCCGTTGCACGAGGCGCGCCGGGTTGCGCTTACGAGCGAGTCGGCGACGAGCCACGTCCTCGCGCGGATCATCCTGAACCGCGTCTACGGCGCTTCGCCTTCCTACGAGGTGGTCTCCACGCCCCCGGAGCAGGCTTTAGCCGGGTACGACGCGGCGTTGTTCATCGGGGACACGGCCCTCGAGGTACGACGTATGGACGGCGTAGCGGTGTATGACCTTGGGGAGATATGGAGCCGGCTCACGGGGTTGCCGATGGTCTACGCGGTGTGGGCCTCGCGGAGTGACCCGGCGCTGTACGGGTTCTGGGCCGACCGGGTGGCGCGGGCCGTCCTGTGGGCTGAGAGCAACCTGAACATGATCGTCGCCGAGGCACGGCGGCGCGGGGCTCCGGCGACGGACGGGGACTTGCGGAGGTACTTCGCGGAACATCTCGGCTATCGGGTCGGGGTGCGCGAGGGAGAGGGTCTAAAACGGTATCTGGCGGAGGGCGGGCTTCTCGCCTCCGGTGTATACGGAAGGGTGAGCGCATGACGAGTGCGTTATTAGAGAAGGGTATTCTGGACGCGAGCCTGGAGGATCGGGAGGCCAAAAAGGAGCTTGCGAAGCTCTTCGAGAAAAACTTCCTGGAGCTTGCCTCGGAGGCCGATGCGATCCGCAGGCGGTTTCACCCGAACGACATCGTCACGTACATCGTGGACCGGAACATCAATTACACGAACGTCTGCTGGGTTGCCTGCTCCTTCTGCGCCTTCTACCGCACGAAGCGCCAGGCCGAGAGGGGCGACGGCTACGTCCTGAGTACCGAGCAAGTGCTGCAGAAGATACAGGAGACCGTCGATCTCGGCGGGACCGGTATCTTGATGCAGGGTGGTCTGCATCCGGATATTGGGATGGAGTACACCACAAACCTCTTCCGGGCCATCCGCAAGGAGTTCCCCGAGGTACAGGTCCACGCGCTCTCTCCGGCGGAGATCTGGCACCTCGTGGACAAGAGCGGACTGTCGCTGGAAGATACCTTGAAAGAGTTGAAGAAGGCCGGGCTTATGAGCATCCCGGGTGGTGGGGCGGAGATCCTCACTGACGAGACGCGCGGGCGTATCGCCCCGGCAAAGAACTCGACGAACGCGTGGCTCGACGTAATGGAGACCTGGCACAACCTCGGGATGAAGTCCACGGCGACGATGATGTTCGGGATAGACGAGTCCTACGAGGAGCGGGTCGAGCACCTGTTGCAGATCCGGGCTCTCCAGGCCAGGACCGGCGGCTTTACGGCGTTTATCGACTGGACGTTCCAGCCGGATAACACGACCTACCTGAAGAAGCATCCGGATTTCGAGAAGGCGACCTCGCTCGACTACCTGAAGACCACTGCGATAAGCCGCATCATCCTGGACAACGTTTCGAACATCCAGGCGAGTTGGGTGACGCAGCCGATGAAGACGGCCTCCATCGCGTTGCACGCCGGGTGCAACGACATGGGCTCCGTGATGATCGAGGAGAACGTCGTTAAGGAGGCCGGCGCGAGCTACGCGACCACGGAGGAGGACCTGCGCGGCGTCATCGAGCGTAGCGGCTTCCGGCCGGCCAAGCGCACCACGCTCTACGACCGGGTACTGGAGCCCGGCATCTCCGTCGAGGACATCTAGCTTTGGCGGAGGCGCCCACGACCGTGATCTTCGCGGCGCCCCTCGTCCTGCCCGTCTCCGCGCCGCCCATGAAGAACGGCGCCCTCCTCGTCTGGGACGGTCGTATAGCCGCCGTCGGACTGCTCGAAGAGCTTAGACGCGAGAACCCCGGCGTCGAGGTCCGCCACTTCCCCCGCCACACGATAGTGCCCGGTGCGATCAACGTCCACGCTCACCTGGGTTTCCGCAGGGGTGATGAGCCGGAGGGCGGTTCGTTCTCGAGGTGGATGACGGAGCTCATCTCCAGGCTCCCCGAGAAGGCGGCCTGGACCCCCGAAGCGGCGAGGAACTCCGCCAGGGAGGCCATAGAGACCGGCACCACTTTCCTGGCCGAGTCCTCGCTATATGGGGAATGCCTGCCCCAGCTCGCTGAGTCCGGGCTCGCCGGGACGGTTTACGCGGAGTTCTTGCCGTTCGAGTTCGACTCGCCGGAGGAGGCGGTGTACTTCATCGAAGAGAAGGTGCGCTCCTTGCGCGAAGGGCTACCCGCGCGGGTAGGGGTGGAGGTGAGCGTACACGCACCGTACACGGTTGACCCGAAATCGGCGCGGCTCGCGGCGCAAAGGGTTCAGGAGAGGGGGGGACGGCTCGCCACTCACCTCTCTGAAAGCCCGGAGGAGTATGAGTTCGTCTCGAACGGGACCGGGTTTTTGGCGGATATCTTCGCCCGCCTGGTGCAGGCGGACTGGGAGGGTAAGGGCATCTCGCCGGTCCAATACGCAGAGAGCATAGAGCTCCTCGGCCCACGCACCATCGCCGCCCACCTCGCCACCGGCGTCTCGGAGGAGGACATAGAGGTGCTGGCCCGGACGGGCGTCGCCGCTGCCCACTGCCCCCGCTCCAACGAGTACCTGGGGTGCGATGTCTCGCCGGTGCCGGAGATGCTCGCGCGCGGCATAAGGGTCGGGATGGGGACGGATGGCCTATGGAGCAGCCCGAGCATGAACCTCTTCGAGGAGACGCTCTTCGCGGCGAGGCTGCATGGTCTCGACGGAGAGACCGGCCTCGCGCTCGCCACCCTGAGCGGCGCACGTGCTCTCGATATAGAGGGGGAGACGGGGAGCCTGGAAGCAGGGAAATGGGCGGACCTAGCGGTGGTCGAGGCGGTACTGGGTGAGTCTGGGGTAAGCCCCGAGATGGAGGTCCTGGAGGCAGCGGCGAGTGGCGGGGTCGCGGCGACTGTAGTCGGTGGAGAGCAGATCTACGAGAAGCCCGGAAATGGCGCGAGCTAACTCTTAGTCCTCAGAGAGGACGTGCGGGGCGCATCTCATTCTTATTGCGCAAGGCGTGTGTTCTATCGCACGGGGGGAGGCACGGAGGAAGCGTAGCCGGTGGCTGGCTGGTATACAATCGGGGTTGCTGTTGGTAGAGGCGCGGGAGAGCCCACGAGATGATGAATCGCGGCAGGATCACCTTTTGGACACGTGTAGGGGCGTTGGCGCTCGCCGTGGTTATGGTGATCTCGTTCGGTCTCGTCGGCATCGGCGCGAACGCCGACATCAACCTCCTCGGTCTGTTCGGCGGCTCACAGGAGCAGGCGCAGGAGCAGACGCAGACGAGCGATCCCCAGGAGCAGATCTCCCAGGCCGAGCAGGAACTAGAAGAGGATCCCGAGGACCCCAGGCTCATAAGGCGTCTCGCCGGGCTCTACCTCCAGAACGGTCAGACGGATAGGGCAGTCGAGGTCCTCGAGAATGGCCGCGAGGCCGCCCCCGACGACCCCGTGATCGCGCTCTACCTCGGGCAGGCGTATCAGGGGAAGGCGCAGGGGCTGACGGATGAGGAGGAGCGCACGGCGACGTACGAGCAGGCCGGGGACGCCTACGCCGCCGCCGCTGAGCTCCAGAGCGATAGGCCCCAGCCGTACCTTCTGGCGGGGCAGGCCTACGATCTGGCCGGCGAGAAGGGCAAGGCGATCGAGTACTGGAACGATTACCTGGAGTTGGAGCCCGAGGGCGAGGAAGCCGACGCCGTCAAGGAGCGCATAGCGACCTTACTCGAGGGCGGCGATACCACCGGTGGAGCGGAAGGTGCGCCCAAATAGTGATCCACACTGCCCCTGGAGGGCGTATAATGCGTGTTGGTACCTGAGAACCACTTCGTTAGGAGAAGAGATATGCCGGGTCTAGGATCGTTCGGGGGGACAGAGCTTATCATAGCCCTCGTAATCATTTTGCTGCTCTTCGGCGCCAAGCGCATCCCCGAGCTTGCCAAGGGTCTCGGGAGCGGTGTGCGGGAGTTCAAGAGGGGCACCCGCGGCGATTCCGAGATCGAGGGTAACAAGGAAGAAGAGAAGAAGTCCGAGGAGAAGAAGGAAGAGGATCTCGTCGGCAAAGAGGACGAGCCCAAGGTCAGCGCGGACCCAAACGTCACCGCTGAGGCCGGCAAGACCGAACAGAAGCAGCACTAAGCACTCCTTGACGGGTCCAAAAAGCTAGAGATGGCCGGACGCCTCAGAATACCCACCCGCCCGCACGACGAGGCGCAGATGTCCCTGATCGACCACCTGGACGAACTTCGGTCCAGGATCATCAAGGTCGCTGTGGCCTTCTTCGCCGTCGCTATCGTCGCGTGGTTCTTTCGGGAGCAGATTTACTATGCTCTGCTGGCTCCCGCCCCTTCGCTCGAAGGACAGCTCAACTTCACGTCCATAACCGCGCCTATTATCACGGACATAAAGCTGACGCTCTACTCGGCCTTCCTGCTGACGATCCCCATACTCCTGTACCAGATGTGGGCGTTCGTCGCGCCGGCGGTTGGCGAAATGGGCCGGGCGTTTACGTACGTCCTGATCTCGCTGGCCTCGGCGCTGTTCCTTGCCGGGGTGGCGTTCGGCTACTTCGTCGTCCTCCCCATAGGCATAGATTTCTTGCTCGGCTGGGCTCCCGAACGCTACGATGAGATTATCACCGCCGACACCTATCTAGGTTTTGTCACGCGGTTTTTGCTGGCCTTCGGCATAGTCTTTGAGTTCCCTGCGGCGACTCTGGTGGGCGCGCAGCTCGGGCTCATCACCGCACCGTTCCTCAAAAAGTACCGTAAGCACGCCATCGTCGCCAACACGATCCTCGCCGCCGCTCTCACACCAGGCCAGGACCCGTTCAGCATGGTCCTGATGGCGATCCCGATGATCTTCATGTACGAGGTCAGCATTATCATCGCCCGCTTCGTCAACCCTGTCTCCCCCGAGGAGGAACTCCCCACGGAGCAGGACGACGACGACGAAGGCGAGCGCGAGGACGAGCGCGAAGACGCCGTCGAGAGGGATCTGTAGGGTAGCTTTCAGCGGTCAGCTAAAAGCAAACAGCCTATACTCCCCGCACTCTAGAGAGCACACGAAACAGGCACGGCTTCGCGAAAGGTCTCTTGTAGTGCGCTGCCTATCGCCCGGCGAAGCTGAGACTAATTGCTGAAATCTGGTTACTAATATGCTATAACCCGCCCTTGTGGAAGCGCGTACTTCGATAGGGTTCCCCTCAGCTTACCTCCGGCTAGCCCGGCCAAAGCAATGGACCAAGAATGGTTTCGTCCTGGCCGGAGTGGTCTTTGCGGGGGAGGCAGTGCAGGCGTCGAGCATTGTGGCGGCGCTGCTGGCGTTCGTCGCGTTTTGCGCGCTCTCGGGGGCGACGTATGCCGCGAACGACATCCTGGACGTCAAGCAGGATCGCGGGCACCCGACGAAACGTCTGAGGCCCGTGGCCAGCGGGGAGGTGCCGGTCCCCTTAGCTATCGCCTTCGCGGTACTGCTCGCCGTGGGTGGGCTGATCCTGGCCTTCTCCGTGGACATCTGGGTGGGGATAGCGGGCCTGAGCTACCTTGGATTGCAGGCGATCTATACGCCGGTGCTCAAGCACATTGCGCTGCTGGACGTGATGAGCATCTCAGCGGGGTTCGTGATCCGGGCTCTAGCAGGGGTGGCGGCTGTGGGGGAGCCGATCTCACCGTGGCTGGTCGTCTGTACGGGACTTCTGACGCTCTTTTTGGGGTTCTCGAAGCGCCGCTACGAGCTGTTCGACCTGGGTGAGGATGCCAGAGTGCACCGCAAGAACCTCGGGGACTACTCGATAGAGATGCTCGACCAGATGATGATGATCATGTTGGCGGCGACGATCATCGCGTACATTATGTACACGTTTACCTTCTCCTTTCAACTTCGCTCGTACATGATGATAAGCGTGCCGTTCGTGATCTACGGGGTCCTCCGCTACATGTTGCTCGTGCACCGCGACGGTGGCGGCGACCCGGACACCCTGCTCTTGCGAGACCGTCCGCTCCAGATAACCCTGCTCCTCTTCCTCGCCGTGGTCATGACGGTCATCTACGTTTTCTGAGAGACTTCCCTGCGTGGAACGCCTGAAGAAGAACCTCGTTCTTGCCCTGGGCCTCGGCGTCGCCGTTTACCTGGTACTTGCCGTCCTCGCCGACCTGGAGGACTTGGGCGTGGCCCTGAGCGGCTTCCGCCTCTCGCTCGTGCCGGTCATATTCGGGCTCGTCGCGCTCTCTTACGTGGTCCGGTTCGTCCGCTGGTCGTACTACCTGCGCCTCTTGAAGGCCACGATGCCGCTGCGGCCGAACGTCGCCATCTTCGCGGCGGGGCTCTCGATGACGATCTCGCCGGGCAAGCTCGGCGAGGTCCTCAAAAGCGTTTTCATCAAGCAGGTCAACGGCGCGCCCATAGCCCGCACCGCCCCCGCCGTGGTCGCCGAGCGGGCCACGGACGGGACCGGCATGATCGCCTGGGGCCTGATGGGCGCTCTGGCCTTCAGCTTCGGGTTTGAGGCTCTCCTCCTGTTCCTGGCGATCGCGGCGGTCGGCATCGCGGTCCTCCGCTCGAAGCGGCTCTCACTCCTGGCCGAGAGGGTACTCCTCAAGCTGCCGCTGCTCAACCGCCTCGCGCCGCACGTGGGCGACTTCCACGGAGCCTCGAGCGAGCTGTTGGCGACGCGGCCGCTCATAGTGGGTACCTTCATCTCATTCTGCTCGTGGGGGTTGGAGATCCTGGCCGTCTATCTCTGCGTGGTGGGCATAGGGGCGGAGGTTCCCTTTCTCGTGGTGGTCTTCATCTTCGTGTTGGGCTCGTTCGCGGGCGCTTTTAGCATGCTGCCGGGCGGTATCGGGGTCGCGGAGGCCGGCCTCGCCGGGGGCTTTAGTACGTTCGCCGGGCTCTCGGGCGGGCTCTCGGTAGCCCTGACGTTCGTGATACGCATCGCCACTCTATGGTTCGCTACCCTGATCGGGGTCGTGGGCCTCCTCGTCGTGCGGCGAGTGGTCGGGGAGCCCGCCGATCTGGAAGACCCCGAGCCGTAGTATAATATTCTTGTTCCTATCCCAGGCCTTGTGGGGCATGAAGGTCCCCGTGGCCGTGTGCTATAAACGGGGGATATGCGACTAATAATCTCTGAGAAAGCCAACGCGGCAAAGAAGATAGCCCAGTTCCTGGCCGAAGGGCCGGTGAAGGATGGCAAGCACCGGAGCGTTCCTCATCACACCTTTCAGTGGAAGGGCGAGGAGTGCGTCTCGGTCGGCCTCAAGGGGCACGTCCTCAACCCCGAGTACCCGGAGGAGTACTCGAACTGGCAGAAGGTCGAGCCGTCGAGCCTGATAGACGCGGAGATCCGCAAGTCCGTCTCCGAGAAGGGTGTGGCCGAGGCGGTCCGGGCGCTCTCCAAAAAGGCCGATGCCGTCATCATCGCCACGGACTTCGACCGGGAGGGTGAGCTGATCGGGGTCGAGGCCCTGTCTCTTGCCTTCGAGGCGAACCCGAAGCTCATGGACAACGTCCAGCGGGCGCGCTTCAGCGCCCTCACGAAGGGTGAGGTAACGCGCGCCTTCGACGAGCTCGTCGAGGTGTCGAGGGAGCTTGCGGCGGCGGGCGAGGCGCGTCAAGACATAGACTTGATCTGGGGCGCCACACTCACGCGCTGGGTCTCGCGCGCCACAAAGCGCTACGGGAGCGCGTTCCTCTCCGTGGGCCGCGTGCAGAGCCCGACCCTCGTCCTCATCTCCGAGCGCGAGCGCGAGCGCCGCGCCTTCACCCCCGAGCCCTACTGGGAGATAGAGGCGAACCTGCAGAACGGCGAGGCGTTCACCGCCCGCCACGCCGCCGGACGCTTCAAGGAGGAGGAAGCGGCGAAGGCGGCGTACAAGAGCCTCACGGAGACCGCGCGGGTCACGGAGGTCAAGGAGAAGTCGGCGACGCGTCCTGCCCCGATACCGTTCAACACCACCGGGTTCCTCACGGCGGCGGCGAACATCGGGATCAGCCCTAGCCGGGCGGCGCGGCTCGCCGAGGACCTGTACACCGACGGCTACATCTCTTACCCTCGCACCGACAACACCGTCTATCCGAGCAGCCTGGAGATGCGGGAGGTGCTCGGGCAACTCAAGAGGGTCGAGGACGTTGGGCAGCACGTCGAGAGGCTGCTAAAGAGCGAGAAGCTCTCGCCGACGCGCGGCAAGAAGGAGACCACGGACCACCCCCCGATCTACCCGACCGGGTACGCCTCCAAGAAGGCGCTGCGCGACGATCAGTGGAAGATCTACCAGCTCGTCGTCAGGCGCTTCCTTGCCACCCTGTCGTCACCCGCGAAGACGCTGCGCACCACGGTGCGCCTGGAGAGTGGGGGCGAGCCGCTGGTGGCGGGCGGCACGGTCGTTACCGAGGAGGGATGGCTCGCGGTCTACCCCTACGGCCGCAGGGCCGACGAGGAGATGCCCAAGCTCTCCGAAGGTCAAGAGGTCCGGGTCACCGGGACCGAGCTGTTCTCCAAGGAGACCCAGCCGCCGGGGCGGTACGGGCAGGGGCGTCTGCTGCGCGTGATGGAGGACCTGGGTCTCGGGACGAAGGCGACGCGCCCGTCCATCATCCAGAACCTCTACGACAGGGGTTACGTCCACGACGATCCGCTCGTGCCGACTGAGACGGGCATGGCCGTCGCGCAGGCCCTGAAGGACTTCGCCTCCGAGATAGCCACCCACGAGATGACCAGCGAGCTAGAGCGGAGCATGGACGAGATCTCCGAGGGCAGGATCAGTAAAGACTCCGTGGTCGACCGCTCGCGTGACGTGCTGCGCGAAGTCTACGACCACCTGGAGAGCTCTCAGGAGGAGTTTGCGGACATCGTCTGGAGCGGTATCCGGGAGGACTCGGTCCTCGGGCCGTGCAAGAAGTGCGGCGAGAACCTCACCATCCGGCGCGCCAAAAAGAGTGGCAAGCGCTTCGCCGGTTGCTCGGGCTATCCGGACTGCGACCAGACCTACTCTCTGCCGCCGCGCGGTGAGATCGTCCCGCTCGGGACGCTCTGCGACGCCTGCGGCTCGCCGGAGATAAAGGTTATCGGGGGACGGCGACCCTGGATCACCTGCATCGACATGCAGTGCCCGAAGCAGGAGGAACGCCGCCAGGCCGCCGCTGCGGCAAAGGCCGCTAAGGAAGCCGAGGCTAAAGCCAAAGCCGCTGCGGAAGCCGAGGGCGGCGCGGCAGAAGGAGACGAGACCGCATCGAAAGCCACACGGAAGAAGCCGGCCACGAGAAAGTCGGCCGTGCGGAAGGCCCCGGTGAAGAAGGAGCCAGTCGAGGCGCGGGAACCCGTGAAGTCCACCACGTAGAGGAGCGTCTGGGCCACCATCTCCTCGTCGAGCCTGCCGAGGCGCGCGAGCCCTCGGCGTTTGCTAGAGCAAGCGGCTATCTCCTTCTCTGGACGATGGTGGTCGTGGTCTGCTATTCTGCCGCGCTATAGTGTTAAGTTAAATGAAGAAGTAGTTAAAGGGTGAGTTAGGGTGGCTCCGGTAATAGGTGTAACGGCAACGTTGAAGCAGGATCTCGACTCAGTGGCGGAGCGTCCACTAGGCTCATACGTGCGGGCGGACCTGGACTACGTGGCCGGCGTTGCCCAGGCGGGAGGGGTACCGTTGGTCCTACCTCCTATTCCCGGTGTGGCTGAGGAGATGGCCCGGGGGGTCGACGGTCTGCTCCTCAGCGGGGGTAGTGATCTCGACCCGGCTTACTATGGGGAGGAGGCCTTGCCCGAGCTCGGCGTGACCATCCCCGAGCGGGACGCCTTAGAGATGGCGCTTCTGGAGCACGCGCTGAAACGGGGCATCCCGGTCTTCGGGATTTGCCGGGGCTTGCAGGTCATAAACGTGGCTCTCGGCGGGACGCTCTACCAGGACCTCCCGACCCAACTCGGGGGTGGTTCGATCGCGCACCGCCAGCAGACGCCGAAGTGGCAGTGGACGCACGAGGTAGAGACGGAGGGCGGCTCGAACGTCGCGGAGATCATGGGTGCCAGGAGCCTCAGGGTGAACTCCTACCACCACCAGGGGGTGAAGGACCTTGCCGACGGTCTCGTCGTGAGTGCCCACGCCTCCGACGGGGTGGTGGAGGCCGTCGAGTCCTCGAACCTCTCCGAGTGCTGGCTCGTAGGGGTGCAGTGGCACGCGGAGGCCATGCGCGACGCAGAGAGCGCCGAGCATCGAAACCTCTTCGCGGCCCACGTCGCCGCCGCCGAGCGGCACGCCACGCGCCGCCGGGCCGCAGCGTAGAGTCCCTCTGGCCGGGCGGGGTAGACGCGGTCTCTTCGTAACCGTCGAGGGCCTGGACTTCTCCGGCAAATCTACCCTCTTCCGTAATCTGAAGACGTTGCTCGTGGACCTGGATCCACCGCCCTACTTCACGCGAGAACCCGGCGGAACACCTGCCGCGGAGCGTATCCGGGGCGTGCTCCTGGACCCCGAGCTAGACATGGACCCGTGGACCGAGGCGTATCTGTACGCGGCGGCGCGGGCGGATCTGGTGAGGCGTGAGGTCTTGCCGCGTCTGGAGAGAGGGGAGCCCGTGCTCTGCGAGCGGTTTCTCGACTCAAGCCTCGCTTATCAGGGGGCGGGACGGGGCCTGGGTGTGGAGGTCGTGCGCGAGCTAAACGTCAGGGCCGTCGGGGAGGTGGCGCCGGACCTGACGTTCTACCTGCGGCTCGATAGGAAGGAGCGGGAGCGACGGGCCCGGAAGTCGGGGGCGCCGCTCGACCGGATCGAGCGGGTCGGGGACGAGTTCATGCGGCGCGTGGAGGAGGGCTTCGAGGAGATAGCGCGCTCCGAGCTCAACCGAATGAGGGTGCTCGACGCAACCCTCCCCCCGGAGGAACTCGCGGCGGTCGTCGAGAGGGAGATCCGGAGCCTGTAACATACTCCCAGAGGTACTTGAGCTATGTGGCCGAGCCGAGGAGAGGTGGCGTGGACAGGGGACCGGAAGATCGGCGAAGCGAGGACCAAGGGCAAGACGACGAGCGGCGCAGGCAGAGCCTGGCTATCGACATCAGCCTCGGTATCGCCATTGGGGCCGTGATAGGGATAATGATGGATAACCTTGCCCTGGGTATGGGCGTGGGTATAGCGATAGGCGTGGCGCTTGGGGCGCTTGGCGGCCGGCGAGACGGGCGGTGATCGGGACGGATATGGATCGCGTAGAGGCTAGATGAAGACCTTCGACGGCATCCTGGGGAACCGTCCGGCTCTGCGTCTGCTCGAGAACGCCCTCTCTTCGGGTAGCGTCTCCCACGCGTACCTGTTCCACGGCCTGTCGGGGGTGGGGAAGCGCATCGTCGCTTACCGGTTCGGGGCGGCGCTGGTCTCGGGCGGGGATGAGGGGGCCATGAGTCGAGCCTTGCGGGGGCTGCACCCGGATCTCGTGGAGATAGAGCCCGAGGGCAGGTTCA
>CADCVG010000098.1:644-22917 GCA_902806075.1 uncultured Rubrobacteraceae bacterium | reverse complement strand
AGAGCACCACCAGCAGCGCCTTCGAGCCGAGCAGCGCCTTGTAGGCCGGTTCGATCCAGACCGTCGAGGAGGAGCCGTCGAGGATATACCCCCCGAAGCTCTCGTTGAGCATCCACTCCCACGGGTATAGCTTGAAGCAGACCGAGATCTCGCGCCCCCGGATGTCCACGAAAGAGCTTTTAGCATGGTGCCAGCCGATCTCCTCCATGGTGATCCCGAGATCCATCAACCCCGCCTCGCGGGCGGCATCCCTCATGTACGCGATGGTCGCCCAGTCCTCGTTGGGCTCGTTGGCCCCGACGGCGAAGTGGAGCACCCCGTCGGGGAAGTGAGGCGCGTACCGCGTCCACGCCTGCACCAGCCGCTCGTGCAGCATGTTCCACTGGTCGTAGTCTGGCAACTCGTCCTCCAGCCAGTACCACTGGACAACGGACGCCTCCACGAGCCCGGTGGGCGTGTCGGCGTTGTACTCCAAAAGCTTCGCGGGACCGGTGCCGTCGTAGGCGAGGTCGAACCTACCGTAGAGCGTCGGGGTGTCGGGGCGGAGCAGACCGGCGCGCATAAGCTCCGTCGCCTCCGGGGGCAGCCCGAGATAGGCCATGATGCCCGGATCCTCCACCATATGACGGGCGGCCTCGACCGACATGTCGTGGAGCTCCTCGGTCACCCCCTCCAGGTACTCGACCTCCTCCTCGGAGAGCTCGTACACCGCGGCCTCGTGCCAGTACGGCCGCTCGCTGCCGTTCTCGGCGCGGTCCACGGCGTAGGTAAGCCCCTGCTCCTCGACGGTCCTGCGCCAGTCTTTACGAGGTCTGACGAGGTGCCGGTACACGGTTTCTTTAGCCCCCCACCGTACCGGAGCAGGCCCCGAACCCGCCCTGGGTAACCTCGCCGCCCTCGCGCGGCACCCCGCCATAGCACACCGCCTCGTCGTCGGGCGCGGGGGTGAAGACGCCGCCGCTCGCGGTTTCCCCGACGGCCGGCGCGACGGTGCCGACGGGTACGTAGTACCAACCGTAAGACGGGCCTTCGTCGCAGTCATCGTCGTCGCCCACACGCTGCTGCGTCTGCTGGTCCACGCAGACGGCGCCGTACTCGTACTCTTCCTCCTCGGCGGAGGCCGAGCACCCGGAGAGGGTCGCGACGAGGACTGCGGTGACCCCGATGGTGACCGACGCCGAGCGGCGCCGTGTCTTAGGTCGAGCGCCCAAGGTTGAGGTACCACCTCCCTACCTGCTTTCTCCCCAACGCCCTCCAGTATATCCATGCGTGCGTCTGTATAGCAAGACCTGCGCGGACTTACGCGCCGCGCAAGTGTCCTCGGCAATGCGAACGTCGCCAGTCACGCGGTGTTCCCTGACGGCGTTGCCCTCCGAGTCGGTGAACCAGAAGAGAGCGTGAAGCCTCAAGCCGCCGAATCTCCGGGACGCCGTGGGAAGCGAACCTCCTCACATGCGCGCATCCGGCATCGGTATCGCGCGCCCGGAAGGTCGGGACTTGGTCGTTGCCGGAACACGGCTCCCCGCCGTCGCGCGGCGTCGCACAAACCAAAGGTGACGCCGCCGATGTCGAACGTCGAGAACCTCTCCTCCTCGGCCGGCTCCACGCCGAGGAGAGAATGAGCCCCACCGAGCTTCCTTCGCCAGACGGCAATCTCAGGACATCGACCACGAGCCCGGTGCGTAGCAGGTGGGCCACTATGGGTCAGCCCGCCACCCGCCGGGAGCAGGCGTCGAGGACGAAGGCCAGGTGGAGTAATCCTCGCCAGTGCGTATGCAGATTATATCCGCCACCCGCAGCTGGTCTTCGGGCCGCGAAGTCGCGCCGGACGAGGTCCAGAGCCGGCACGGCGCGAGGGAGTTCGCGGTGGGTGGCGTGCTTCGGTCTACCGCGCGTGCAATCCCGCAAGCCGGCCTCCCGCGTGAGCCTCACCACCCACCCGCGACCGCACCGGACCCCGAGTGCACGAAGCTCGGCGTGCACTCGCGCGGAGGAGCCTTTGGCCAGGATCTGCCTGACGAACCGGCATCCGCATGTACAACAAGGAGCGAATGTGGCTAACTCCGTGAACCGTCAGACACGTTCTGGTTGCAGACTGCCGACTGATCAGCAGCTACTCGTTCGAGGGCTGGGTGAACTTCGGGATCGGCTTGAGACCCTGGATCTGGCCGGGCTTCCGGTCGCGGGGCTGGTCGGAGAGCCCTTCTCTAGGGGGACCTTCTTCGGCGGCGTCCAGGAGGCTGTCCAGCGCCCGCCGGATGTCGGCGCAGGACTTCTGGTAGGCGAGCCGGAAACCAGCGCCGGGGGCGGCGAGGGCCGGTATCACCGCGAGGAAATAGAGCCAGTCGTAGACCCCGGCTATGGCTAGAGGGAGCGCGAGCGTAGCACCCAGGATGCCGCCTAAAGAGAGATACTCGCCACGCTGGTTTGAGACGTCCGCTATAAGCCTGGCCCCCGAGCGGCCATATCCTACGTCCTCTACCCTGAGCTCCACGGAGCGGACCTTCAGGAGCGAGTAGTGCCCCGAGAAGTCCAAGGCGCGGCGTACCGTTCCCAACACGTCCCCCGCGTCCCACAGAGAGATCGCCTCGGTCTTTCGCCTCAGCTTGAGGCTCTGCTCTCTCTGCAAGAGCTCCTCCAGGTGCGTCCGCGTGGGCTCGGCGGGGCTCTCTATCTCCCTTACGGTCTTTATGCGAGCCGAACCGTAGAGCTTGAACGCTAGAGTGTCGGGCTCGGCGGCTTTGTCGCTCACGAGGTCGGAGAGCGCCCGCCGGACGTCGCTCTCGGCGATGCCCAAGGCGGCGGCTACCTGCACGAGCACCTCGGGGGAGATGGAGTTGGCCAAAGTATCGGAGCCTCTGCGCCGGGCGCTAAGCTCGGCGGCGTGCCTCAGGACCATCTCGACCTCGGCGGGGGTGATTCGGTCCTCCATCCGCGATGGCTTTCTGTGGGGGCCCATCAGGGGCTCTCCCTGTCCTGTCCGGCGGAGGCGGCGATTATCCTCGGGGTGTCCTTGAGGTACGACCAGCCCGAGAGTAGCGTGAGCACGGTGGCGAGGAGCATGGTCCAGTAGCCTAAAGATGAGTAGCCTAGCAGCAGTATAAAGACCGCGAGGCTCTGGGAGACCATCTTGGCCTTTCCCCAGCGGTTGGCCGCTATCACCTCGCCACCTTCGAGGGCAACCATCCGCAGGCCCGTCACGGCGAACTCGCGCACTACCATGATCGCCGCCATCCAGGCCGGCATCGAGCCTTCGGCGACGAGGGCGAAGAAGAGCGAGACTATGAGCGCCTTGTCGGCGATGGAGTCCATGAGCTTCCCGAAGGCGGTCACCTTCCCGCTCCTGCGGGCCAGTATGCCGTCCAGATAATCGGTCAGGATCGCCGCTGAGTAGAGTACGGTGGCTGCGGTGCGGTTGCCGGGGAACTGCACGTACAGGGCCGCCATCACCGGCACGACGGCCACGAGCCTCGCGATAGTAAGCTGGTTGGCGTAGTTCATCGCACCCTTCTACTACGGCTAACTCCGCTTCTCTGGCCGGGGGCCGCATTGACCATTGCCTCCCGCCCGCTCAGGAGCCTGCGGATGTTCTCGCGGTGGGCGAAGAAGACCAGTAGCGACCAGAGAACCGCCGCAGCGATGACCAGGTTCTCCTGGCTCCCTCCCACGTCGAGGGCAGCGAGCGCGAGCGGCGAGACCACCGCCATTACCAGCGCCGCTAAAGAGGCGTAGCGCCAGGCGGCGAGCGCCGCGGTCCAGACCAGCGCGAGTATGACCACGACTATCGGGTAGACCGCGAGCAGGACCCCGAGCAACGGCGCGAGCGAGTTTGACCCCTGCAGGCGGGTGAATAGGGGAAAGTTGTGTCCAACGAGCGCCGCCGACCCCCCGCCGACCGCCCCGACGGTCCCTAAAGTCAGGTAGCCCATTAGCGCCGGCACGAACCCTTTGACGAGCTCCAGGCAGAAGGCCAGCCCGGCTACCCTCCGGGCCGAGGTGGAGCGGCGGTAGAGGTCCAGGGGGGCAACGTTGGCGGAGTTCACGGGAGCCGTCGTCAGGCTCCACCGGGCGGCGTAGAGGCCGAACGGGATGGAGCCTATAAGGTAGCTTGTGGCGGCCAGAAGAGCGTACCGTTCGATCACGCTTGGAGAGCCCTATCCTTCCCACCGGAGTTCGCCTTCAGATCCCGGCTAACGTAGCACCTTTCGGAAGCCGTCTCAAGGGGCGTCGCGGAGCCCCGGGATTACTCCTCTGAGGTGCTGCTACCCACCTGGGTAACGGCGGGGCGGAGGAAGAGGCCGAGGATCCAGTCAGCCGCCTGCTGCGCCTTGCTCTGGGGGCTGCTGAGCCGTGTGAGGTAGGCCAGGCGCCAGAAGATCGCCGCGAGGTGCCCACTGAAGCGTATCCCCATGACCTCGTTGACCGCGAAGTCACTCCCGAGCTCGACGAGCTGGCCCATGGGCTTGTACTCGAACTCCTCGAGATCTTCCTCCCGCCCGTCGATGGCGGCGAGGACGTTCTTGGCGACTACCTTGCCCTCCTGAGAGGCGGCCTGGGCGGTCGGCGGGACGCCACGCCCATTCTCCTCGTTGACGTTCGGGATGGCGGCGCAGTCACCGATGGCCCAGATGCCGGGGTGGTCCTGCACACGCAGGTAGGTATCCACCTTTATGCCGTTTCGCTCGTCCACAGGGAGGTCAAGGTCGTTGATCGCGGCGTTAGGACGGTTGCCGGCGGTCCAGATCACGTTCTCCGCCGCTATCTCCTCGCCGCCCTTGAGCCTGACGCAGTTGGCGGTGATCTCCTCGGCCAGAGTGTTGGTCTTTACGTCGATACGCTGGTTGACGAGCCGGGTACGCGCGGCCCGCCTCAGGACGGGGTCCAGCTCAGGCAAGATGTTGTCTAGCCCTTCGATCAGAAAGATCCTGACGCGGTGCGGGTCTATGTTGGGGTAATCCGGCGCCAGGGCTTCGTGGACGAGGTTGTGGAGCTCCGAGGCGACCTCGACCCCGGTAGCCCCGCCGCCGATAACCACGAAGGTGAGCTTGGACTCGGGGATCTCCCCCCTCATCAAGGAGACCTCCTCGAAGCGCTCGATCACCCGGTTGCGGATACGCTCGGCGTCCTCGATGCCCCTCATGTGCAAGGCGTGCTCCTCCACACCCGGAATGCCGAAGAAGTTCGGCTGGCCGCCGAGGGAGATGATCAGGTGATCGTAGGGCATCTCGAGCCCGCCATCCACCTTGACCTTCTTGTTCTCGTGGTCGATCCCGTGGAGCTTCGCCCGCCTGAAGCTGGCCCCGGCGGTGATGAGAGCGCGCCGGAGCGGCTGGGCGACGTTGCGGGTGTCTATGTCGCTGCTGACTATCCCCGCGACCATCGGCCAGAAGGTGAAGAAGTTGTCCTTGGCAACGACGAGCACACCGACATCCTCGCGGTCCTTTATGTGGTCGCAGATCTCTTTCGCCGCCGTAAAGCCGCCGAAGCCGCCGCCCACGACGAGCACCTTGTTCTCGAACTCCTCGTAGCGGGGCTTCTCCCAGGCAGCGTACCGCGGCGACGGGTTGAGCGCCCGCTTCAGCGCCCCCAGCGCAACCAATGCCCCACCGACGGCGAGCCCCCCTTTTAACAACCTGCCCATAATGACCTCCCTAGTATCGACTTTCCCCTGATACGACCCGCAGCGCACGTTCCGTACGTATCTTACCTAATCGGGACGGCTAAAGGCGCCTAAACCTCGTAGACGGCGACGCGCACGGTCCTGCTCCTCGGGCCGTCGAACTCGGCCAGAAAGACGCCCTGCCAGCGCCCGAGATCCGGCTCCCCACCGCGCACCAACACTTGCTGGGACTGTCCGAAGAGACTCGTCAAGAGATGCGAGTCGCTGTTACCCTCCGCGTGCTCGAAGGAGACGTCGAGAGACCTGACCAACGACCGGCACGCGGCCACGAGGTCACGCGCCACGTCCCGGTCGTAGTCCTCGTTGATCGTAACAGCGGCAGTCGTATGGGTCGAGGAGACGAGACAGATCCCCTCCCCCACCCCGGACTCCTGCACAGCCCTCTTCACCTCTCCGGTTATTGAGACGAACTCGTAGCGCTCGTTGGTCTGTACGCGTATGTCGCTCGTCTTCATAAGCCTCCTCTACAAGTACGGCTCCATTAACTCCCTGGAGCAAACCCTCTACGCAAGAGAAAAAGAGGCGCCGGACCAGAAGTCCGGCGCCTCCACGTTGGTCCGTTCTCTCTAGCGGCCGAAGAAGAGCTTGGCTGCGGGGCTCATCATCTCCGGGCTCCACATCGGCTCGAAGGAGAGCTGTGTGTTGACGGTTTCAACGCCCTCGATAGAGAGAGTCTCGGTCTCGACCTGCTCCTGGATCATGTCCCCAACCGGACACATCGGACTCGTCAAACTAAACGTCACGTCCACGTGCCGCCCCTCGTCGTGTACGCCGACATCGTAGATGAGCCCCAGCTCCACGAGGTCCATCCCGATCTCCGGATCGATAACGTTCCTCAACTGGTCCCTAACTCGCTCCTCGGTCAGCATTCTCTCACCTCTCAATATACCAATCCATCCTGACACTCTAATTGTAAAGCCACCCCCACGCTTTTACACTCCGGTCCCCCCAACGGTAACGTTAAGAGGCATGGTGCAATGTTAAGGTCTTGTTACATCTATTCCACTTATCCACCATACCTCCCCCATTATCCACAACATGTTGTGGATAACTGCTTTGCGTGCCTACAAAGCGCCACATCCTGGCCTGCGCAGTCTCGAAACTTCGTCCGGACGGGATAACGACGCTCGTTACGGGAAGCCCTCTCCTCGGAGGTCCGGCAGTCTCTGTACGTAGAGGGCTAGCGGCGCGTATCCCCCTCCAGGAAGCGAAGCAAGAGGAGAGCCGGGTGTTGTAAGGAAGACCTCTTTTACGGGCTTGGCAGTACCGAGGATCTGGGAGCGAGGCGCGGGAGCGGCGCGTCTCTCACTGGCGACCTTCCTCCGCGCCGGAGCCCGGGCGCCAGAGGGAGCGGAGGTAGTAGCTCAAGGCGAGGAAGAGGCCGCCGAAGCCGAGGAAGAGGAGTATGCGCCAGGTGGCTTCGACCTCCGCCAGATCTACGAGGAAGAGCTTACCGACGACGAGGAAAAGCGTCGTCAGCCCGCCCCGGACGAGCCAGGCGCGATCTATCCGGAGTCCGGCGACGAGGAGCCCGACAGCGTAGAGGCCCCAGGCGACGCTGATCCAGCCATCCCCTCCCGGAAGCTCCGAGAGCCCGCGCCACAACCAGGCCAGGACCGCCACGTGTGCCAGCCCCCTGTAGATCCAGGCCGCGGAGCGTGGCGTGACCTGCCGGGAGGCAGCGAGCGAGAGGGCGATAACGGCAAGGTCGACGAGGGAAGATGTGCTGAAGAGCGCCGGGCGTCCGGCGTCCGGAAAGCCCAGAGCCCCGGAGACGAGGCGAGAGGCGAGCCAGAGCCCGGCGACGCAGGAGAGAAGGTGTGCCCCGGCGGAGACGATCCTATCAGAGTACCTTCTCGCCACGTAGTGGAGGATGGCGGCCTCGGCGGCCAGGGCGATGAAGAGCGCGTCGCCGTCGAGGACGAGCACGAGGGTGTGCGTCAGGAAGAGCAGCCCGACGAGAGCGTGGGTGCGGGAGAAGCCACCGCTACCGGAGCGCCGCAACGCGAGGGCGGCGAGGGCGTAGAGGATGGCGGCGGGGAGTGTGATCCGTGCGAGACCCGGATCCGAGAGCTCCCAGATCGCGCCGGTAAACCCGAGCGCGATGATCGGCGTCGAGACGATGTACGCGTGCGCGAGGCTGCGCTCAGAGCCGTGCAAGACCTCCCGGACCACCGGCGCCACCCAGAGGAGCAGCCATGCGAAGGTTACGCCGAGCTGCAAGACGGTGCGGTCGCCCGGAGAGGGCGCCATCAAAAAAGAGAGGCTATCCAGGTAGCCGATCAGGAAGACCAGCCAGCCGCCCACGGAGGAGACGACCAGGAGCGAGGCCCAACCTTTGTAGAAATATACCGCTCCCATGCCCGCGAGGATGAGGCAGGTGTAGAGGACGAGCCCACCCAAAGACCCGGCGTCGTCGTACAGGAGGAACGGCGTGCCGAGCCCTCCCAGAGAGCCGACGACCGAGAGGGAAGCCTCATCCTGACGCAGGGAGAGAAAGTAAGCAAGGAGCGTCACCGCGACCATGAAGGCGAAGGCGAGCGGGTACGGCGCGAGCCCATAGAGTTGAGAGGCGGCGAAGCCGGTGATGTAGAGTGCCCCTATCCCGCCACCGAGGAGTACCTGTGCGAAGGCCCGGCGGTCCTCGTAGACGCGGAGGCCCAGGGCGAGCAGTGCCCCGCCGATAACGAGGCCGAACCCGACGCGCATAACAGGCGTGAGCCAACCACGCTCGACGGAGAGCATGAACAGAAACGCGACCCCGAAGAGCAGGAGTCCGATCCCAATCTTGTTGAGCCACCACTCCCCACGGCTCAAGTTTCCTAGGTCGAAGGGCATCCCGAACCTCCGCCGCCAACCTGTGTCGGAGTGCTCGCGGGCGGTCCTCTCCGACCCCGGACCCACGGCGGTGGCAGTCTCGGGTATGGGCAAAGGCGTGGCGTGCGCGCTCCTCGCCCTCCGAGACTCCGCATCCAGAGTACGGTCCGTACCGCGCGACATGCGCCGGAGCCCGGCCCGCAACTCCTCGACGTCCCTCTCCAGGCGCTCGACACGTTCGGCCAGGGATCCATTGGCACGCTCGCCCATCTTCGTCACCTCTCTTGCCGGAGCGGTTCCTTCGCGGAACAGTCTACGACTGGATTCCGAGGCTCACATCCCACTTAGGGGACTATCTTCGCGCCCGAGTCTGGTGCTTTAGGGACTAGTTCAGCGGATGAGGACGAGGGCCACGAGGAACATGGCGGCGGCGAGAACGGCGGTCATAAGGTATGCCCCGTCGAGGCCGAGGGGGATTGCGGCGGCAGACATAAACAGGGGACCTAGAGTCTGGCCGATACGGAGTATGGTGCTGTTCAGGGCCATGAAGGCGCCCCGGTTCTCGTCTGGGGCGGCCTCGTTCAGGAGCGAGAAGGAGTTTGGGAGGTTGAGGCTCTGGGCGACGCCAAAGATCACGGTCGAGACAAGCAACATCCACACGACCGTAACGAACGGCACCAGGATCAGGGCCACGGCGTAGAGCACGAAAGACATCCGGATAAGGACTGTCTCGGAGAAGCGGTCCGTCAGCCGGCCGATCTGAGTAGAGGTGAGTGCCGTGGTAAGCGATGCGCTGGCGATTATTATCCCGATCACTAGCGGCCCCACCCCGAACCTCTCGTACATCACCGTGGGCAGGTAGGTGATGAGCGCCCCGAAGAGGATGACGAAGGTGACGAGGTTGCCGATGAAGATACCCGCCACCCGCCTGTCCTTTACGTGCTCCCAGATGTTCCCCACGTACTCCTTGATGCTTTGCTCGTTGTGTGGCTCCGGGTTGTACAGCGAGAAGAGGACCAGAAAACCTATCGGTATCGCCAGCAGGGGGAGTGCGAACGGGTAATACCAGCCGAACATCGCGAGAGCGCCCCCGATAGCAGGGTAGCTCGCTGTACCGACGCTGAGGACACTCGAGTTGTAGCCCAGAGCCGCCGTCCGGTCCTGTCCCGAGAAGAGGTCTCCTATGACCGTCACGTTCATCGCGCCAAGGGCCGCCGCCCCCACTCCCTGAATGGCGCGCAGCCCGAGCAGCAGCTCGAAGCTCGGGGCCAGGGCGCAGACACCCCCCGCGATGCCGAAGAGAAAGAGGGAGGGAACCAGGATCTTACGCCGCCCGAACCGGTCGGAGAGCCCCCCCGCGACGGAGGTAAGAAAGACCCCCGGCAGCGTGAATACGGTGATGAGAAGCCCTACCTGACCCGCCGAGACTCCGAACGCCTGCCGTACCTCCGGGAAGGCCGGGGTGACGCTGGAGGAGCCGAGTACCGCCATCAGGGTGACGAACCAGACGACGTGCAGGTTATGGTCTTTATAGACCGGCTCGTCGCTCCCGCTACTCTCTTCCTGAGCACTCACCCGGCAGGGTATACCACTCGCCAGATCCTGATGCCGGTGGAGACTTCCCTCTCTTGCGTTCCAAACGCAACGCACTCCTGAGCTTCGCTTCTGCGCAACGCTGGGCCAGGAGCCGGAGATCGAGCTGTCCCTCCCCTGATATAAGACCCTCTAAACCCTTCCTAAGGTCCGTCCCTCCACTCGGTCCCTCGGAAACCGCCGCTATGGGCGCTCCTCGTGTCTCTTACGTATCCCTAACAAAACCCTCCTACGGAGTGAGGTCATATCCGATCACCACCACGAACGGATCGGGGGGTGGTTCTGAACACTTTAACGAGGAAGCAGGTATGCCTAAGGGCGTGCTACCCGTGCGTTCGAGCGCTTCGATCGAACCAAGAGCCGCCGGACAAAGAGGAAGGCTTTCAGAGACATTCCAGCCTCCTCTAAACCTTCTCTAAAGTTCGGGAGGTAGAATGTTTGGCACTGAAAGAACGCCGACTACCAAGAACAGAGGAAGTTACGTGACGATAAGCAGCGGCGACGTGTCATCTTTCAGGGCAAGCAGAAGGACGCCCTTTGGGGTCTTGGCGTATCTGTCGGTCTTTCTCCTCTTCGTCGCGGGCTGCTCGGGGGCCGAGACCTCGGCATCTGGAACGTCTCAAGAAGAAGAGGATGCGGAAGTTCCTGTCGAGCGCCCCAACATAGTCTTCATACTCATGGACGACCTGAACTTCGCCACCGTTCAGCGGATGCCCGAGTTGCGCTCCTCGGTGATCGAAGAGGGCGCCTCCTTCGAGAATAGCTTCATCAGCTACCCGCTGTGTTGCCCCTCGCGGGCGACCATCCTCACCGGCCTTTACGCTCACAACCATGACGTGAGGGGCAACGCGCCTCCAGACGGGGGCTTCCAGAAGTTCCAAGACGAGGGGTACGAGGAGAGCACGATCGCCGTCCGGCTGCAACAGAGCGGCTACGAAACCGGCTTGTTCGGCGAGTACCTCAACTATTACCTCGACGAAGATCCAACCCACGTCCCGCCCGGTTGGGACGAGTGGCACGCCAGGGGCGACATCGCATACTACGACTACGAGCTCAACGAGAACGGCGAGATCGTATCCTACGGGAACGCCACCGAGGACTACTTCACCGATGTCCTCTCCCGCAAGGCGACGGACTTTGTTCGGCACACGGCGTCCGGCTCCCAACCTTTCTTCTTGTACCTGGCTCCGGCGGCACCCCATGAACCTGCGATTCCCGCTGAGCGTCACCAAGATGCGTTTGCTGGCGAGGAGGCCCCCCGGCCCCCGTCGTTCGACGAGGAGGACGTCTCAGACAAGCCGTCCTGGGTCCAGGATATCGACCGCCTCTCCGACGAGCAAATCTCCGAGATCGACGACCGTTACCGGAACTGGCTGGCCAGCATGCTAGCCGTCGACGAAATGGTTGCCTCGCTGGTTCAAGAACTGGAAGTCGCCGGGGAGCTCGATAACACCTACATATTCTTCACCTCTGACAACGGCTATCACCAGGGCGAACACCGCATAGATTATGGAAAAAACACCCCCTACGAGGAGTCCGCCCGCGTGCCGCTGTACGTCCGGGGGCCGGGGGTGCCCGCCGAATCGAAGGTAGAAAGGCTCGTTCTGAACACCGACTTCGCCCCGACCTTCGCGGATCTGGCGGACATCGAGTTTCCGGCCGACGGGCGCTCGCTTGTACCGCTGCTCCGCGGCGAAGATCCCGTGTGGCGTTCGGCCGTCCTGCTGGAAGGGTTCCCCGGCCAGAACCCGCCCAACTACGAGGCCGTCAGGACCGAGACCCACAAATACGTCAAATATGACAACGGTGAGACGGAGCTTTACGACCTCGAAGCCGACCCTTACGAGCTGGAGAATCTCCCGGAAATCACCGACCCCTCCCTCGTCGCGGATCTAAATACGAAGCTGAACGTGCTCAGAAGCTGCGCCGGAGACGAGTGCCAGAAAGCCGAGGACGCCCCATAACACGCCGTCTCCGAGTGTGGACAAGTGCATCTACAGCGTTTATCGAAACGACTGAGCTAAGGGCATTCCAAGTAAGCTTAGAGGAACAGCCCTACACAAGCGTAGTGCCACTCCACACGGAGAGTCGCACTGCCATCAACTGATAGCTCAATCTATGTGCATACTTTAGGGTAGCCTCTACCGAGCTTGAGCTAGCCTTGGTTCGGGTGAGAATGATACGGGAAGTCTGGTCAAGCTCCCGTGGCATCCTCCGGCTCCCAGCCCAGGCGGGCGAGGAGCCCGGCGGTTATCGCGGCGGTGGCGCCCCAGATCTCGTGTCCCCCGACCGCGAAGACCGGCACCTCGTGCGGGCGGCCTTCGCGTTCCCAGACAACCTTCTTCAACGACCCGGGGGACATCAACTCCTCCAGAGAGACGCTGAAGATCGCCTCTACCTCCTCCGGGGCGAGGACGAGATCCGCCCCCTTGCACAGAAGCCCCACGAACGGGCTCACCAGGAAGTTCGACGGCGGTATGTACATCTCCTCCAGTTCGCCCACGACCTCGACCAGGTCCGGGCTCAGGTCTATCTCCTCCTCCGCCTCCCTGAGCGCCGTATCCAGGGGAGAGTCGTCTTCGGGATCTATGCTCCCGCCGGGGAAGGAGATCTGGCCGGCATGGTCCCGCAACTCGCCCGTTCTGAGCGTGTACACGATGCGCGCCCCATCATCCGCCGGCAACACCGGCACCAGCACCGCCGCCCGTCTGCTACCATCCGTCGATTCCGGGACCCGCGGCCTCCGCTCGCCCGTCGCCAGATCCAACGGCGAGAAGCTCTCGTACAGCCCGCGCCAGTCCGCGAGCGGCCCGGACAACGCCTCCTTCAGGCGCTCGATGAGGTCTACGTCCCGTTCCCTCCCATCCATCTATACAACCGTCCGGTTCCGTGGAGGTCGCGGAGACGCCGGTTCAGCCGGCCTCCGGTTGCTCCACGTTCGCGCGGTTGCCAAGCTCCCTGTCTAAGAGGAAGAGCGCCTCACTCCCCTCGCCGATCATCCTGAGCGTCTCGAGGACGTCTCCGGTGTTCTTCTCCTCCTCGACCTGCTCCGTGACGAACCACTGCAAGAAGGTCTGGCTCGCGTAGTCGTTCTCCCCGGCGGCGAGGCCATAGAGCGCGTTGATCTGGGCCGTCACCGTCCGCTCGTGCTCCAGCGCCTCCTCGAAGACCTCTAGCGGGGAACCGAACTCGACGGTGGGCCCCTCCATCGCCCCGAGCACGACGTTGCCGCCCCGGTCCAGGATGAAGTCATAGAACCTCATCGCGTGCTCCATCTCCTCCTGCGACTGGGCCCGCATCCACCGCGAGAAGCCCGGCAGGTTCGCCGACTCGAAGTACGCCGCCATCGAAAGGTACTGGTAGCCAGCGTAGAACTCGTTCTTGATCTGCTCGTTCATCGCATCCTGTACCGTCTTGATCAACATGTAGATCTACCTCCCTATCATCTGTTGCTCCGTCACCACCCTCTAACTATATCCGTCTCCTCGTTCGTCATCCCGTACATCTCGTAGACTGGCCTGTCTGTCCACCGGGATGCAATCCTTCTTACGAGTACACCCAGGCTATGATACAATAATTATTAATAGGCAAGTTGTCTACCTTATACTGGAGCCGACTTCCCTAGCCCCGCAAATATGCAAACCTCGGACACGCTCCTCTATCGAGGCCCGAGGCTTCGGACGAGAGAAGGGTGTTTCTGGTGCTGAATGGCGATCATGATCGAGAGGAAGAGAAGCGCCCTACCTCGTATCGGGACAAGGGGGCGCAGGAGTGGCAAGAGAATCTTGCGCGGGGGCGTAAGCGGGAGCGGGCCAGAGAGCGAGGCCGGGCCAGGCTCGCCGCCGCTTGGGTCGCCGCTTTGAAGTGGGAGAACCTTGCGCGGAAGCGCGAGCAGGACGAGAAGAGAAAGCAGGTAGAACAAGCGGCTGTCTGGGATCAGTTCACTCAGAGAGAACGGCGTGAGCTCGAACTGCGTAAGGACGGCCAGCTCGCCAGGCTGCTAGGCGAACCGCTACAGGGGGAGCTACCGGCGACGTTGCAGAGACTAGCCTCCGAAGACCAGAGACAGGCCAAAAGAGGGCTGGTCGCGCTAATGAGCGGCGGGAAGACACTATATAAGGACATAGACGACCTCTGCCCGGAGGATATGCCGGCCAGGATCGCAGCAAACAGGTTGCGAACAACGTGGCTCAAGGAGCGGAGAGATCGATGGCTTGGTTAATGGGAGGGTCCGCTGTAGGACCTCCGCACGACTACCGGGCCGTAGCCTCCTCTACAATGCTTATCTCCTCGTTCGTCAGCCCGTACAATTCGTAGACGAGGAGATCTATCTGCCGGTCGGTGGCGGAGATCTGGTGCCCTATAACCGTTCGCTCCCGCTCGATCCTCGCCCCCGCCAGCCGCTCGTGCAACGCCAGCATCCGCTCCACCAGCCCAACCATCCGGTCGTGCCACACCACATCCTCAGGGTCGGAGAAGTTTATGGTTCGGGTGGGCAACTGTTCGATGTACTGCTTGTTAGCCGCAAAGTACCCACCGTGGAAGTTCGTCGAGATTCTTTTGAGATAGAAGTCGAGTAAACGCGAGTTCATGAGTCCACCTAGGTAAGTGAGACTACCCGAAGATTCGTCTGCCGTTATGCCATACCCGCCTGTAGTAACGTTGATGAAGTAGTAATTGTCCGATCTGTCTGGATACGCGGCAAGACGGGTGATCATATAAGGAACCATCAACTTCGGTTGCTCCCATACACCGAGATTTTGCGTCCGCCCAAAGCGGTACCATTGGTCGTCACCGAACTTGCCCTTCTCGCGGCTCTCCAGGAACTCTTTGTTCCGCCTGAGATAGCTCCAGGCTAGTGGATAGTATTCCTCCATTTCTGCGGTGGAGTGCAGCTTCGCGGAGCGGTCCTCCACCCGGTATGGAAACAATACCAATGCCGTGGTCTCAGCCCGGTACCGACCGATACTGCCGCTGCGGATGACCGACTTCAAGATGCGCGATTCGATAAGTATCCACTCGTCTAGCGATTTTGAGAACACCTCGGTGATGTCTTCTTCACAGTGCCGAAACTCCTTAAACAAGTAGATCGTATCCGCACTGGTTATCGCCCCCTGATACATTCTGGTGGCCACATCTCCGAGTTTCGTCGGCATCTGCCGCAACCGCTCGAAGAGTTCCGCGCCGCTGCCTACAACAAAGTTCCAATTGCTAGGGGTAGCGCTTTCTGCCCGCACCGCGCCTTCTTCCGCCTCACCCGTCGCTCGCCAGTCGGTCAGATCGTCTACCTTCACGAAGCGAAACTCGTTGCGGCCTATCTTGTCGAGGAAAAGCAAAGCAGTGTAGGTGGATGCTCCTTTGAAGACCTGCTCGTCTCCAAAGTGGACGATCTCGGAGAGGTGCTGGCCCTCCGCTATTAACTCACGCACCGGCGCTCCATACTTGGCGTTGAAGAACTTGTGCGGCAGGATATAGCTGAGCCGTCCGTTCTTGTTTAGAAGCTCCAGGCCGCGCTCGGCGAAGACTACGTAGATGTCGTAGTTGCCCTTGCCAGCCGAGCGGTACGCCTTCTTGTAGTGCTCGACCTCGACGGGGGCGAACTCCTTTAGCGCCTGGATTCGGATGTATGGTGGGTTGCCGATCACAACATCAAAGCCGGGGTTGTCGCCCTCGAAGACCTGCGGGAAGGACTTCTCCCAGTCGAAGACGTTTATGCGGTAGTGCTCCTCCTCATCGAGGAGCATCATCTGCTCGTTCTCGTAGAAGTCGGGGCCGATGAGGGAGTTACCGCACTTTATATTGTTGTCGAGGTCGGGCAGGGCGCGCTCCTGAAACATCCTTAGCTGTGTTGCGAGCGAGGCTTCGGACTCGCCTTCGAGGACCTTCAGCAGCAGCGAGAGCTTGGTGACCTCTACGGCCTGCGGGTCTATATCCACACCGTAGACGTTGTTTAGCAGGATGCGCCGCTTCTCGTCTATCGTCAGGTGCCACTGGTCGCCGGGGCCTTTGTACAAGACTTTCGCCCACTTCTCGGGGCCGTCTTCAAGGTAGCGGTCGCGGTGCCAGTCGAGGAGGTACCTGTATGCCCCGATCAGGAACGACCCGCTGCCGCACGCCGGGTCGACTATCTTCAGCCTGCTCGCCCCGCCCCTCGGTCCGGGCCGCTTGCCCTCCAGCAGCTTACCGACGGTCTTCTCGACGATGTAGTCCACGATGTAGGTCGGCGTGTAGTAGACACCGCCCGCCTTGCGTACTTCCGGCTTCTCCTCGACGACGGCCTCGTGACCGTCCGGGGAGAGACGGATCACTTTCCCCAGAAACTGCTCGTAGACCTGCCCGAGCACGTCGACCGGTAGCACCGAGAACTCGTAGGGGCTCTGGGGATAGTAGAGGCCGCGGATGATCCCTCCGAGGATGCCGTCGTCTATCTGGAGCCCTGGCGTCAGGTCGTCGGGCTCCTCGTCGCGGCCACGCTCGTGACGAAAGTGGAAGAGGCCGGAGTTGTAGCGGTCGTCGGCCTCCCGGAAGAGCTCACGCAGGCGCCCGTAGACGCCGCTCCCGTTCACGAGGCCCAGGAGCCGCCCGTAGTCTTCTATCCCCCGGTCCTCAGCCATACGGAGGAAGATGATCCGATCTATCGTCATCTGCACGGCGTAGTTGAGCTTTCGTCCGTTCAGGTCGTTCCGAAGGGCGAGGTCCCGCGCCAGAGAGCCGCGCCAACCCTCGATCTCGCGCAGAAACGCGGCGTCTACGGTACCGGTCCCTCGCCTCCGCCGGCCCTCCTCGGCGTACTTCTCAAGGGAACCCGCCAGCACCGCCTCCCGCGAGAAGGTCGAGGAGATCTTTGCCCACACCTCCTCCTCGACGTAGCGGTCGTAGGTGAAGAGCTCCGTCCGCGCCGTCGAGGCGGAGTCCCCCTTGTCCGGCTCGAACCGGCAGTCGTAGACGGCGAACTCCTCGAAGTCCGTGAGGATCGAGAGCGGCAACCTCGCCGACCACGCGTAGCGCCTGAGCTGCACCGCCGGCGCAACATCGCCCGCGATGTCCACCGACGGCTTCTTCGCCTCCAGAAAGAACCGCCTCTGCCCGCCAGCGTAGAAACCGTAGTCCGGGGCCTTCGTGCCGCCCCCGACCTTTACACGGTCCTCGTAGACGACCTCCCGGTACGCCTCCGGCGCCCCCTGCCTGTTCTCAACGTCCCAGCCGAGCAGCGCGAACAGCGGGTTGATGAAGTCCACCCGCACCTGGGCCTCGTTGTACCTGCCGGACAGGTAAGACTCGCGTTCGCGGTCGAACCGCTCTACCAGCCAGCGCACTCCCTCCGGGACACCCATCCAAACCCCTCTCCCTCGTCTCACGCGTTGGCGTAGCGTAATTGTACGAGAAGTCCCGCCACCTCCGACGCCTACCCCTAGAAAGGTTCCGGTGGGATGCCTCCGTCCTGGTACGGAACGTCCTGGTACGGTAGGGCGTCCGAGCCAGCGCCTACCGCGCCGCCGGGAACCTCGGGTGGCGGCGGAACCGTCTCGTTACCAGGCGCATCCGGCATGGGCGGCCCGCTGCTTAATACGAGATCGACGTTGCTGCCGGGCTCCATGGCTTCACCCGAAGAAGGATACTGCGAGATCACCGTGCCCGTAGGGATATAGATACTCTTTACCTCGGAGCGCCTGCCGGGCTCCAGGCCCGCCTGGGCGAGCTCGTCTCTGGCCTGCGGGAAGGTCAAACCGATGAGGTTCGGCACCTCGACGGCCTCGGCAGCTTCGGCGGTCGTGAGTGACTGCTCCTGATCCCCGGCCTCCGGCTCATCAGAGCTTACCTGCTCGCTGGAGCTTGCTTGCTCGACGAGGTTTGCCTGCGTTCCCTCTTCTTCAGGGTAGTCCCATGCCGCCAGACCCCAGATCGAAATGCCGCCCAGCAGGAGCGCCAACAGGAGCGACAGCGCACCGCTTCGGCGGCGCCTCCGGGACATATCACCGAATCTGGCTTTACGCCGCGCCCGTGTCTTCGGATGCTCCACGAGAGCCGAAGTGGTATCAGCCTCGTAATCTGACACATCCGGCCCGTCCTCCGTTGGCGGGGCGCGTCTTTCGGACTCGTCGAGAGAGTGCCTCCGGCCGCGATCCTCTTCTTCCGGGTCTGTGGAGTAGGGCGATCTACTAGAGTGGCCGTCCGTGGCCAGACCTTCTTCGACCCTCTCGGACAGACGGTGGACGGCCAGGGTCAGGGACCTCTGCCCCTCCAGGATCTCCCGCAGGACGCGAGAAGAGGATGCGTCATCCGCGGGCTTGAAGTTATCTTGCAAGTTCTCCAACGCCCCGCAGAGCCGGTCGAGGCGCTCAGCCAGTCCTTCGGTATCGTTAGGGCCGGTCTGTTTCATTCGTTCGCGAACCGAGGTGGTGCCCAGCCCCTCCCTGTGCAACTCGCGCGCCTCTCGTATCCGCTCCAGCGACTCCTGGGGAATGGAGATCTTGCCCGACCGCCGCTCGTGCGGGATGGAGTACTCCCTCAAGTAACGATAGAGGGTCGGCCGTGGTATCTCCAGCACCTCGCTAACCTCGTCTACCGTGTAGCTCAAGCCCCCTCCTGGCTTATCACCAAAATCTTCATAAATCTTATTTTGTTGACATATATCTTACCATGTCTCTGTTCCGGTCTCATCCCGTGACGAAGGACGCTCTAATCGGCTTTTTCATGGGGCTTCTAGTTTCTCACGGTGATGATTGCCGTATCACGCAGCGGTTTCTCTCTCTATGCCGTGATAGAAGCCTGATAAAGCGCGAGGCGCGCTTGAACGTACATCCCGAGATCCCGATACTGAGCCGCGTCTTACACCTTGAGGGTCTACCTCACGTAAATTTATACATGGCACGTAGAGATAAGGGGGGATACGTGTTACTCAGGTTCAGCTTTGTGCAACTTCTTTGGGTCGTGGTTCTGGCTGCGGGTCTGCTCGTGTTTGGTAGCGACCGGGCGGAGGCGGATACGGCGCTGGCCTCCTGGTATGGACCAGGGTTCGATGGCCTGCCGACGGCCAACGGCGAGCACTTCAATGCGTACGGCAACACGGTGGCCCACAAGACGCTCCCGCTCGGGACCGAGCTACTGGTGAGCTACGGGGGGAACACCGCGCAGGTCGTCGTCAACGACCGCGGACCATATATCGGTGTCCGCGACCTTGACCTCTCGCAAGGGGTGGCACAGCAGTTGGGACTCACCGAGGTCGGGGTGGACTACGTAGAGGTCACCCACCTGGACTTACAGGCGGTAGACGATAGTCTGGGGATGGACGTCTCGCCCCCGCAGACGAATACCGTCCCGATAGCGCTCATCGACGGGTCCTACGTGGTACAGCCGGGCGATAGTCTGTCGGGGATCGCCGCGCAACTCGGGACCACTACGGACCACCTCATGGGCAAGAACGGTATCTCGAACCCGAACCTCGTCTACGGCGGCCAGACGCTCCTCTTATGAGCCGTGGAGCACGTTCGGGTCAGGGCGCCCGCAGCTCTCGCCAGATGGCGGGGAGGACTTTGGCGGGATACCGCCAGCTTATAAAGGAGGCGCCGTGCTCGCGCAGACGGTAGCGGATGGGGACCTCTTCGAGAACAAAGCCCTTGCGGAGCAGGTCGAGGGTGAGCACCTGGGCGTAGTTGTAGTCGTGGATGATCTCCGCTGATGCGGCGGCCTCGTGCGAGAAGGCCCGCATCCCCGTCTGCCCGTCGGTCATGTAGCGCCGGGTCAGCAGCACGAGCAGCAGGGTGAAGGCCAGGTTCCCGGCCCGCCGATACAACCTCATCCCCCGCACCCCGCCCCGAAACCGGCTCCCCAGCACATAGCCGGCCCTGCCCGCCAGGACCGGCTCCACGAGGCGGGGAATGTCCTCCGGGTAGTACTCCAGGTCCGCGTCGAGGTAGGCGACGGCGTCCGCCCCGCCCTCCACGGCCGCCCTCAACCCTGTCCGCACCGCCGCGCCAAGCCCCCTGTTCTCTGGGTGCCGGACCACCTCGGCGCCCTTCGAGCGCGCGATGGCGGCGGTCCCGTCCGTCGAGCCATCGTCAACGACTATCGTACGTAGCTCACAGCCGTCCACCCGGACGCGGGCGATGCGGTCGAGGAGTACGCCGATAGTCGCCTCCTCGTCCTTCGCGGGGACTACGACGGCGAGATGTTTCACGGGCGCTTCCGGCGGTCGAGGGCTTCGGTGAAGACGCGGCCGGTTGAGCCTCCGGGCGGCTCCACGCCGAGCAGGTAGCTTATCGTCGGGGCGAGGTCCAGGATTGAGCGGGGTTCGCTTATGGTGCGGCCCTCCGCGACACCGCTGCCCCACATGGCGAAGGGTACGAAGCGTTCGCCCTCGGAGAGGTGGCCGTGGGCGCCGATGCCGCGGCCCTGACCGTGGTCGGCCATCAGGATCACGGCTGCGTTTCGGAGGTAGCCGCGCTCCTCGCACCAGCGCATGAACTCCTCGATGAGGCCGTCGGTGATCTCGATTCGCTCCACGTACTCGGGGTAGTAGGTTCCCCGCGTGTGACCGTTCTGGTCCACGGCGAGGAGCTGGAGGATCAGGAGCTCCGGGTCGTGCTCCGTTAGCTCGCGCCTCGCGGCGGCGATGAGGTTCTGGTCGATCTTGTCGTTGTGCGCCACGCTCGTCACGCTCGCAACGTCGCCCCCGAAGGCGTCTATGAGGTGCGCGATCCCGACGAGGCGTCCAACCTTCCCGTGCCGCCGCAGCACGTCGAAGATGCTCTCTACCTTCAGGCCCAGCTTGAGGACGAGGTTCGACCTTATGCCGTGCTCCTCCGGCGCCGCCCCGGTGAACATTGAGGAGAAGCACACGACCGTGCGGGCCGGGTAGGTCGTCTCTACGCTCTCGTAGACCGTGCCGGAGGCCATCATCTCCTCCAGGTACGGCTTTCGGGCCTCGCGGAACCGGTCTAACCTACAACCGTCGATAACGACGACGATGACGCGCTCCGCCAGCGGCCCGTCTTTGTTTATCTCCCGCGTCGGCTCCGAGGGGTAGACAGGCTTCCAGTTGAAAAACTTCCTGTGGATGAGGTAGCTCGCGATCCCCAGGGCCGCGGCGAAGAGGAGGACGAGCGTGATCCTCCCGGCGCTCAGGGGCTCGGAGACCAGGTACTGGAGGGTGAAGAGGGAGATCAGGGCCTTCGGCACGTGCTCCTGAAAATTGCCGCTGGTCGAGTCCGGGTTCTCAAGGACGAGCCGCCAGAACCGGACGAAGTTTGTCTTGGGTGCTCCGGTCCTCAAATGATAGTAGAACGTCCCCCAGAAGAAGACCGTGAAGAAGACGTAGAGCCCGAGGGCGAGCGCCAGAGCCGCGAAGTCAACGAACTGGAACACAAGTACGAAAACCGCGAGGAATCCCCAGAGCGCCCACCTGAGCTTCAGGGGGAAGTCGTAGTAGACGAAGACGAGGACTATCGGGGCGGTGAGGAGGAGCGCCGGCAAGGCTCGTCCCCAGAACCCTCCGTCCCCTAACTCGAAGACGTGCAGGAGGAAGAAGAGCCCGAGCACGAACACGGGATGGAAGGACTTCCCCTCGTTGAGGACGTTCCAGCAGCGAGCGGCGACTATCTCAAACTTCGAGGCGGGCTTCATCTGACCTTTTCTCTCCTTTTCGGACGGCCGCCAGCCCCTCCCTCAGGGTGAAGGGGGCGGCGGCGAGAGCGTACAGGAACTTTATGGCGTGGGTGCTGACGGCGACGGCGAAGGCGAGCTCCGCCGGGACGCCGAAGACGACGAGGATGGCGACCATGCCGGCCTCATAGGTCCCCAGAGCGCTGGGTGCGAGCGGGACGGCCGAGAGAAGTATTGCGAAGCACGTAGCGGCCACAACCTGAGCGAGTGAGAGCTCCAGCCCGAGCCCCCGCCCCACGTAGTACAGGATACCGGCTTCGAGCAACCACGCCGGGGTGGCGAACGCGAGGGAACGCAGTAGCGCCGGTGGGGTGGTCTCTCGCAACGCCCCCTGCAGGCGATCCACGTGGCGTCCGATGGCCCCGAAGCGGGTGGAGAACTTCAGGCGGGACAGGATGAGGAGCGCGACCGCCGCCACGGCCACGAAGAGCGCCGGGTACCCGAGCCTCTCCCATCCTCCGAGGCCGACGAGAGCCCAGCTCGCGGCCAGGACCGCGAGTAACCCCACGAGGTCGACCAGCC
>CADCVG010000098.1:0-634 GCA_902806075.1 uncultured Rubrobacteraceae bacterium | reverse complement strand
TCGCCGGGGCGACGTGGTTCAGGAACAGCGCGCCCATGATAAGGGCGAAGAGACTCCTCAGAGGAACTCTCTCCCGTAGCAGTTGGCGCCAGGCAAAGGCCCGCAGGACGAAAGCCCCGGTGTAGGCCAGAAGGGCCAGCCCCAACCCGAAGGGATTGCCAACCGCATAGTCGAGGACCTGCCGAAGGTCCACCGGCGCGAGCACGAAGGCGAGCGCCAGAAGCACGGCCAACCCAACGAAGGCAATTGTCAGCCGTACTCTCAAGAGGTTTGCTCCATCTCGTATATGCGGAACCCCTGCCGCTCCTCGTAGGTATCGTACGGAACGCTCTTGAACCCGTCTTCGAGCCGTAGGAAGCTTACCTCTTCCCTGCCCACCTGTCGCAGCCGCAGACCCGGGAAGTCAGGCTCGTCCGCCTCCTCGACCGTCACGTAGACGGCGTCCTCCAACAGCCCGGCCTCCCGCAGCTCCGACAGCTCCTCGCGAAACTGCTCCCTATCGTAGGCGAGCGCGGGACGCCCGTAGAGGTAGTCCAGGGTGGCGGCGTAGTCGTCGCCGGGCAACTCGAAGTAGAGTACTTCGGCGGCGGGGATCTCCGCCTCCAGTCTCTCCAGACCCTCCACCGCCCCCGCA
>CADCVG010000097.1 GCA_902806075.1 uncultured Rubrobacteraceae bacterium | reverse complement strand
CTTCAGTATGGCTTTCGTCAAGACGAACGGATCCGGCCCGCAAGCGCCGCCTTCACGGCCGGGCTCGCCCGGAAGGCGCCCAGCACGACGACGGAGCCTATAGTCTCAAGCGCCAGTTCCGGGGAGACGTCGTCGGCGATGCTCGCCAGGCCCGGCACCTTAATCTCTAGCGTCTCGCCGGCCGCGCGCACCTCCTCCAGGTCGCGGCGAGTGTAGTGCTGCAGGCCGAGCATCAGCGCCTTGCGGGCGACCGTCTGCCTGACCGCCTCGGCGTGCGTGTTGAGCTGGTTGCGAATCGCCGTGCGGATGAAGTCGGTGCGGTTTTGGTAGAAGCCCTCCTGCACCAACAGGTCGATCTGCCCCAGATCTACCGGCGCCATGTTGATCGTGATCTTCTCTAGCTCGGTCGTCGACATCTATTTACCATCTCTGTAACATCCATATGGATGGTAACACATCCGGTAAGGGCGCTGTCAAGTAGATCGAAGCGGACGTCGTGGGTCTTGCTTAAGGGTGGCTTGAATATGTGGCGAACCCAGCACGGATACTGGCGAGTCTTCGGGGAGAGCAGGTGATCCTTCAGGCGCGCCTACTTCCATTGGAGACGTTCAGAGATCAGGCCCTTTCTGAGACGGTTCTACGTTTCCTGGAGATCGGAGTTGTCAGGGCCGGGGATCTTTGTCCGAGAGCCGCCGGTGTCTCTCCACGGCAATAACCCATCAACCGCTCCGTAGACGACGTTGGCCGGTATGGAGATCGAGCTGGAGTTTGCGGGCGCCAAGGTCGCACCGGCAGATGTTGCTCGCGTGCTTTATAACATCTCTACCTGGTGGAGGCCCTCCGAAATCCCTGCTGAGGGCTGACAGCCGGACGCTGACTGCTATAATGTGTCCCGCAGTCGGGACGTAGCGCAGCCTGGTAGCGCGCCTCGTTCGGGACGAGGAGGTCGGAGGTTCAAATCCTCTCGTCCCGACTCTTGGGGTATCACCCCCAATCCTTGTGCTTTGCTTACTCGGGAGCTTTTACCCGAGGTTCTAGAGATCCACCTCTTCGGCCTCTTCTATGAGACCGCTCCAGTCTTCGTAGAGTCCTTCGAGGGTGCTCTTTAGCTGGCGGTGCTCGGTGACGACTTCGCGGGAGCGTTTGCCGTCGGAGTAGAGTTCAGAGGTTGCGAGTTCTTTTTCGAGGCGGGAGATGCGGCGCTCGGTCGCGTCGATCTCGCCCTCCACAGCCACGAGCCGCGTCGCGACGATGCTCTGCCTCTTGTCCAGTCCTGGCCTGACCCTGCGGCGAGGCGCGCGACGGCCTCCGCCGCTCTCTTTTACGTCCAGACGGCGGTGGGCGCGGTAGTAGTCGTAGCCGCCGAGGTAGTTGTTGAGCCTCCCCTTCTCCAGCTCCACGATGCGGGTGGCGAGCTTGCGGAGGAAGTAGCGGTCGTGGGAGATGAAGAAGAGCGTGCCCCGGTAGCTTGCGAGGGCGTCTTCGAGGGCCTCGCGGGCGGGGATATCCAGGTTGTTAGTCGGCTCGTCCAGGATGAGCAGGTTCGCGCCGCTTACCACGATCTCCGCCAGGGAGAGCCTGTTCTTTTCACCACCCGAGAGCGCCGAGACTTTTTTGAAGACGTCGTCGCCGGAGAAGAGGAACGCGCCGAGTAGCTCTCGCGTCTCGGGCGCGTCGAAGCCGGTGGCGCCCATGGCCTCTTCGAGCACGGTCTTGTTCGGGTCCAGGCGATCGAGCTGCTGGTCCTGGTAGGCGGGCACGACGTTGTTACCGAGACGGACGATCCCGCCCCGCGCCTCTAGCTCCCCGGTCGCCAGTCGCATGATGGTGCTCTTGCCCGTCCCGTTGGGACCGAGGAGCGCTACTCTCTCCCCGCGCTCGACGACGAGCTCTACGTCGTTCAGGAGCCGCTCCCCGTCCTCGTAGCCGTAGTAGACGTCCTCCATCTCTAGCACGACCCGCCCGGCGCGCGAGGTTTCACCGGTGAGGTCGACCTTCATGCTCTTCTTGCCGTTCCCCGGGCCTTCGACCCTCTCCATGCGGTCGAGCAGCTTCTGCTTACTCTTCGCCTGCTTCGCCTTCGTGGCCTTCGCCCGGTTCTTCTCGATAAACCGCTCTAGCTGCTCGCGGCGCTCGTGGTTCGCCTTCGCCCTGCGTGCGAGCTGCTCGTCGCGGGCCTTTTTCTCGGAGACGTACTTCGTATAGTTGCCGGGGTAGCGGGTGAGCCTGCCGTCGTCGAGCTCCACGATGGACCCGGCGACGGCATCGAGGAAGTAGCGGTCGTGGGAGACGACGAGGACGGCGCTTTTGGCGTTCTTGACGAAGTTCTCGAGCCACTCGATGCCGCGCAAATCCAGGTGATTCGTCGGCTCATCGAGGAGGACGAGGTCCGGCTCGGAGAGGAGGAGACGGGCCAGGGCTATGCGGCTCTGCTCGCCGCCGGAGAAGGAACTTACGGGCCGCTTCCAGTCCTCGGGATCGAAGCCCAGAGAGGAGAGGGCGGAGGCGGCGCGCGCCCGGTAGGAGTAGCCGCCGTCCCGGTCGAACTCGGCCTGCATGCGGCCGTAGCGCTCCAGAAGGGAGGGAGAATGGTTCCCGGAGAGATCGTCTTCGAGGGATTTAAGCTCCTTCTCGCGCCGGATCAGACCCTCGAACGCCGAGAGCATCTCCTCTTCGACCGAGCGTTCCGACCCGACGTAGAGGCTCTGTGCGGTCATCCCGATCCTCGCCCCGCCGACCAGCTCTACCGAGCCCTCGTCCAACTCCGAGACGCCCGAAAGGACGTTCAACAGCGTAGTTTTGCCGGCCCCGTTGCGACCGACCAGCCCGATCTTCTCGCCCGCCTCGACGGAGAGGTTGGCGCCGGAGAGGATCTTCAGGTCTCCCCCGTGGTACTTCACCAGATTGCTTGCTATAAGAACCTTCATGCCCAAGAGATTATATCTGGAAGACCCGCTAACGCCCGAAGAGAGGGAAGAGTACGAGATAGACCTGATCTCCTTCTCCGATCACCAACTCGACTTGCTCGGAGACATCAGAGGTTTAAACGTCCTCTACGCCGGCGGCGCGGCGCTACTCTGGATCGAGGGCTTGAGTGAACGCGCCGGCCCAACCGGCAGCGTCACCGTCCTCGAACTCGACCCGCAGCGCATCGAAGCGAGCCGGGATCTGATCTGCGAAATCGAACTTCCCGCTCCGGTCCGGCTTGTTGTTGGCGACGTCTTCCGCCCACCTTTTGCTCCCGGCACCTTCGACCTCGCTTACTCAGCTGGCCTCTTTCACGAACTCGACGTCCGGGAGCGTTCCGCCGGGGATGCCCTCGCCGCCCTCGCCTCCGTTATACGTACCGGCGGACGGGTCTCGACGAGCGACTTCATCAACTCCACACTCGCCGTACAGCTCGAAGACGAGGATCTACAGCGGGAGCTGGCGCGGGAGGCATATGGTGCCGAACTCTACGGCATCAGTCTGCCGGAGCGTCTCGTCACGCTCCACGAGGCGCTACTCAACGAGGTGCGTTGGCGGATCTCGCCATCTTGCCCGATTCGGCACCTCGATAAGATCGTCCTCGCCGAAGAAGAACCAGAGGAGTTCAGAGGCTTACCTGCGGTAACGAGAAGGAGACTGTATGAGCGCCACGAGGCCCTCCGGGAGCGTATCAGACACGAGGGATACACCCGCCTGGACACCCTATACGTCGAGGGACTCGTGGGCAACGGATAGCCAATGGGGTCCCACCTGCCGGCACCAAACCGCTTGCATAAGCGGTTATGCGAAACGTGCTGCTCGACTATTGCCATGAGCGCTGCCGCCTGCTATGTTCGTTGTAGTAACAAAAGTTTCTAAGAAGGAGGAGACTTTATGACGTCGTCGAACCTGATCCGGATAGGAGGACTGGTGGCGGTAGTGGCTGGCACGCTGCTGCTGCTCGCCGACCTCTGGAACCTGCTGATGGAGTTCATCGTCGGTGGCTCGGAGAACTTCAGCGAGTTTGCCGTGACCACCTCCTGGACGGTGCTATCCGCGACGTACCTGATCGGTGGGCTGCTGCTATTGGTGGCGCTGGTCGGTCTCTACGCTCACCAGTCGGAGGCCGCCGGCACTTTAGGTCTCGTTGGCTTCCTCGCGGCCCTCGTCGGTACTGGGCTGCTCGCGGGTATGTTCTGGACCATGGCCTTCGTGGTGCCGAGCGCGGCGATCGAGGCCCCCGCGTTCCTCGACGCCGAACAGGTGGCGGGGCCGCTCGATATGGGGTTCATGCTCTCGGGCATAGTGGTTGCTCTGGGTTGGGCGCTCTTCGGGCTGGCTACTTTGAGGGCGCGTGTCTTCCCGCGCGTAGCCGCCATAGTCCTCATAATAGGCGCTTTGCTCACCGTATTGCCGCTGCCCGCTACCACTCTGGTCATCGACGTGGCGGTCGCCTGGCTGGGCCTGGCGCTCCTGTCGGGACAGAGAAGGTCCGCCTCTGACACGGCCGTCAGAGCCCAACCGCGAGTACAGTAACTACCACACGCGGAGAGGGAGCCGGGGCCAGCGTAGGCTTCGGCTCCCGTTCTGTATGTGACGACAGCCTCGTATCGAAGCGGCTCATCGAGAGCTACCTCTCCAGGATGATCGTTACGGGGCCGTCGTTCGTGAGCTCTACATTCATCATCGCCCCGAAGGAGCCGGTCTGAACTGAGCCAACGCCCGCCGTGCGGAGCCTCTCGCAGAAGTAGTCGAAGAGCGGCTCCGCTTCTTGGGGTGGGGCGGCGTTTACGAAGCTCGGGCGCTTGCCCTTCTTCGTGTCGGCCAGCAGGGTGAACTGCGAGACGGCGAGGATCTCACCCCCCGTCTCGCGGACGCCGAGGTTCATCTTCCCCTCGTCGTCGGAAAGGACGCGCAGGCCGGCGACTTTCTCGGCGAGCCAGTCCGCCTCGGCCTCCGTGTCGCCCTTCGCCACCCCGACTAGAAGCAGGAGACCGGGGCCTATCTCTGAGACGAGCGTACCGTCCACCGAGACCGAAGCCTCTTTCACGCGCTGGAGGACTATCTTCATGGGGACTTAGCTCGACTTTGGCCATTACGCCACATAGTAAACCGTTTTGGCCAAGCGTTCCACGAACGACCGCGGGACTTTTACCATGTCCGCTCCCCGAGGCGGCTCGTAAAAAGTCGCCTCCTGCACCCATAAGTCTCGCCGTACCAGCGTCAGCGCATCTGAGGTGCAACCCGGCGCGAGCCTCCTCTCGATTCATCGGATTTTCGGAAGAACCGTGCGATCGGGGGAACTCCACTTTCGCGTCATCAGGGGTAGTTCGACCTGTACGAAGGTTCAGGCCTAAAACCATCCCCCCGTACGATGTGCGAGTCCCTTTCCCGCGGCACCATGAAGGCGCACGAGGCAAGCTGCAAGCTCGTCAACGAAACCGCAAAGTTATCGTGCAAGGAGGAACGAAATGAACGACGAACTGTTGGCCTCGATCGAGCGCGAGGTGCTCGGCTGGCCCGGAGTCAGCAAGGAGACGGGAAGGGGCGGCCCGGGCCAGGGCGGATTTTGGGTTCCACCATTCACCGTCTACAGGTTCGGCCGTAGAGCACTCGGGCACATCCACGACACCGGCGTGGCGGACCTCACGTTCCCGAGAGAGATCCATGACGAGTTGATCTCCGGTGGCCGGGCGAAGCCGCACGGGGCTGGATTTGCGAGCGTCGTGAGCTACCATATTCGGGAGTTGGAAGACGTGCCTGAGGTTGTGGAACTCTTTCGCATGAACTACGAGCGCGTAAAAGCCTCCGCCGAGAGGAGACGAAAAGCATGATTCTGGTTACCGGGGCGACCGGCAATGTCGGAGGACGCGTGTCCCAGCGGCTGGGCACGGACGCTGCTGGCCGTGCGTTGACCCACAATCCCCACTCCGCCAGCCTGCCAGGCGATGTCGTGCGCGGTGGCCTATCCCTCCCGGACACGCTGGACACCTGTCTGAGCGGGGTCGCGGCCGTCTTCCTGATCAGGGCCTTCTTCACGGCCGAGGCCGCGCCCGCGTTCCTGAATGCAGTCACCAAACATGCGCGCCGCCTCGTCTACCTCTCGTCGGAGGGCGCAGGCGATGACCTCGAACAGCAGACCGATACGATCACCGCGCGGATCGCCGCCAAACTGGCCGCCTGATCTTGCAGCCCATCATTTCCGTATCCAACCTCTCTAAGACCTACGCTTCCGGCTTTCAGGCGCTCAAGAATATCAACCTGGAGATCTGCCGTGGAGAGATTTTTGCTCTGTTGGGCCCAAACGGCGCCGGAAAGACGACGTTGATCAGCATCATTTGCGGGATCGTCAATCCAACCGAAGGCGTCGTTCTGGCCGACGGTCACGACATCGTCACCGAGTACCGTGCGGCTCGGTCCATGATCGGCCTGGTCCCGCAAGAACTCACGACCGATGCGTTCGAAACCGTCTGGGATACCGTCACCTTCAGCCGGGGTCTGTTCGGCAAACCGGCCAATCCTGGCCACATCGAGAAAGTGCTCAAAGACCTGTCCCTGTGGGACAGAAAGGACAGCAAGATCATGACGCTCTCCGGCGGCATGAAGCGCCGGGTTATGATCGCAAAGGCCCTCTCACACGAGCCGCAAATTCTCTTCCTCGACGAGCCGACAGCGGGCGTCGACGTAGAACTGAGACGGGACATGTGGGAGACGGTGCGCTCTCTACGCGAAACCGGCGTGACCATCATCCTGACCACCCATTACATCTACGAGGCCGAAGAGATGGCCGACCGGATCGGGGTGATCAGTGACGGTGATCTCATTGTCGTCGAAGACAAAGCCGAACTCATGCGAAAGTTAGGCAAGAAGCAATTGACGCTACAACTACACGATAAGCTCGCCGGGATCCCAGACAAGCTTGCTCGATATGGACTGGAACTGACACCAGATGGTAGCGAGTTGATCTACACATACGACACGCAAACCGAGCGCACGGGCATCGCCGCTCTGCTCGCGGACCTCACGGCAACGGGCATCAAATTCAAGGACCTGCAAACGAAACAAAGCTCGCTAGAAGACATTTTTGTCGGTTTGGTGAAGGAGAGACGGTGAACTTTCACGCGATCCGAGCGATCTACAAGTTCGAGATGGCAAGGTTCTGGCGTACGTTGCTGCAGAGCATTGTCTCACCCGTTATCTCGACGTCCTTGTATTTCGTCGTCTTCGGCGCGGCGATCGGCTCGCGCATCACCGCTATCGATGGGGTCAGCTATGGCGCCTTCATCGTGCCCGGGCTGATCATGCTGTCGCTGGTAACGCAGAGCATCTCCAATGGATCGTTCGGCATTTTCTTCCCCAAGTTCACGGGTACGATATACGAGCTCCTGTCGGCTCCCGTTTCCTCTATGGAGATCGTCATCGGCTATGTTGGAGCAGCCGCGACCAAGTCGATCATGCTGAGCCTGATCATCCTGGCCACGGCGGGCCTGTTCGTGCCACTCGAGATCACGCATCCGCTGTGGATGCTCGTGTTCCTCGTGCTCACGGCCGTGACCTTCAGCCTCTTCGGCTTTATTCTCGGCATCTGGGCCGACGGTTTCGAGAAGCTGCAACTCGTGCCGTTGCTTATCGTCACGCCCTTGATCTTCCTCGGCGGTAGTTTCTACTCCATCGATATGCTGCCGCCGTTCTGGCAGACGGTCTCGCTCTTCAATCCCGTCGTCTATCTGATCAGCGGCTTCCGCTGGAGTTTCTATGGAATCGCTGATGTGAGTGTCGGCGTGAGCCTGGGCATGACGGGCCTCTTCCTGGCCATTTGCCTGGCGACAGTGTGGTGGATCTTCAAAACAGGGTACCGGCTCAAAACGTAGTCTCTGTCGAACCTGTAGATAGCGATCTTTCGAGAGTGGGCGATGCTGGTTTCGAACCAGCGACCTCTGCCGTGTGAAGGCAGCGCTCTCCCGCTGAGCTAATCGCCCGGAGAACGAAATATAGCATCGTCGGGAGCCCTTGTTAAGTCCTGGCGGTCTCCCGGACGCGGGGCTTGCGGGAGAGCCGGGGACCGGCAGGGAGCACGACTGCTGCGGCCAGCAGGCACACGAAGAGGGTGTACAGCAGGAACGAGCGCGCCGTCCGCTTCGCTGGGCAGGAGGACGGTGAGAGTTGCCGCGAAGAAGTTGACGGTGGTGTGGAGGAGGACCGGGATCAGGAGGATACCGGCGGTGTTGTTGTAGTAGGGGTGAATAGTATCGAGAGGCCGACGACCCACAGCACGGAAGAAACGAAGGCGAGGAAGGATTGGACATTTCCGGTGATGAAGAGCAGGGGCAGGTACCAGAGACCCCAGGAACACGAGGAGGAGCAGGGCCGGAGAGTCACCGAGTGTTGCTGGTGGCCACAAGGTCCAGGAGAGGCCGAACGCGAGCACGAAGAACGCTACAGCCTGGGACTTTCTCGAAGTGAGCAATAGACGCCCTCCTTCCGATTGAACCGGCGGCAGTGTAGCAGGAGCGACGCCGGGGGTATAATGCCCGCCCTGAGAGGTGTACGGGGATGAAAGGAGAGAGATGGCCGAGGGTGGAACGACGAGTACGGGAGGATTGGAGGGTCTGCTCGAGAACCTGCGGGCGCTTTCGGGGGAGGTTACGACGGCGGCGGTTCTCTCCGCGGGAGGGGATCTGGAAGCAGCGACACTGCCGCCCGGGGTCGACCGCGAACGATACGCCGCCATGCTCGCGGCACTCGCCGGCATCGCCCGTAGGACCGCGCGGGAGAACGGCGGCAGTGGGTTCGCGGAGGCGAGGATACGAGCCGAAGAAGGCCACGTCCTCCTGGTCGGCCTCGAAGGAGACAGGACGCTCGCCGCCACGACCGAGCCCGACGCGCGGGTCGGCCTCGTCCTCTACGACATGCGAAACGCTCGCAAGGAGCTCGAACAGACATCCGGGAACGGCGCGCCCGCTGGCTCCGAGACCGGCGGTCCCGGGGAAAGGAAGCAGTAGATGAAGAGAATTCTTGGTCGTCTGCTCGTCCTGGGCGCCGCGGCCGGCGCCGTCTACGCCCTCCGCAACTACCTCGAAAGCTCCTCCGCGAGGGCGAGCCGTGGCGACGTGCAACTTACCCTCGACAACGGCGCGAGCGTCGAACCGTCCTCCGCCGAGGCGCAGGAGTTCGTGGATATTGCCCGGAAGGTCCTGGAGATAGCCGGGTAGCGGCCCGGATGGCAGCCTGGCTCTAAGCTAGAGCCAACTCGGGCGAGAGGTTCCGGGCTTCGAGGATGCGTCCGACGGCGAGCCCTATCTGGGAGTTGGGGGTGGAGGCGCCAGCGGTCAGTCCTATCCTGACGGGAACGTCGGGGAGCCAATCTCGCTCCTCGACCTCTTCACGCGGGTCGAGGGGGGTGCCGGGGGGCTTGTGCCGGATCATCGCTCCGTCTATGCAGTCACCGCTGGCTATATGATAGCTGTGGGGCACCCTCTCTTTGGCGATGATCGCCAGGTTATTCGTGTTCGAGGAATTGTAGCCGCCGACGATTATCACTACGTCCAGCTCGTGCTCCAAAAGCCTGAAGAGGGCGTCCTGCCTGTCCTGGGTCGCCGAGCAGATGGTGTCGAAGAGCTCGAAGTGCTCCGAGAGGTTCTCGACCCCGTAGCGTTCGACCATAGCCTCGCGTAGCTCCGCGCCGACGGCCAGCGTCTCGCTCATCAGCATCGTGGTCTGGTTTGCCACGCCCACGCTCTGGAGGTCGTTCTCCGGGTCGAAGCCGGGGCTCATGCCGTGGGCGAGCTTATCCTTTAGCTCGGCGGTATCCATTCTGCCGAGGATAAAGTCCGTGACGTAGCCCGTTTCCTTGAGATTACGCACGATCAGGTACTTCCCGTTGCCCTCGTCTTTAAGGGTCTGGGAGGCGGTTGCCTTCGTCTCCTCATGGTAGTACTTGCCGTGGATGATGCTCGTGAAGCCCTTCTTGGCGTATCTCGTGACGCGCTTCCACACTGAGAGGACTGAGCCGCAGGTCGTGTCCACGACGATGCACTCGCGCTCGCGCAAGGTGTTCACCCAGCCGACCGGCGCGCCGAACGCGGGGAGGAGGACGACGTCCTCGGGGCCTAAAGTGTCGAACTTCTCGTCCGGGCGGCCATTAAAGCCCTCGGAGAGGAACTCGATGCCCATCTCGCGCAGGCGGGCGTTCATGGAGGGGTTGTGGATCATGTCGCCCGTTATGTAGATGTTCTTCTCGGGGAACTTCTCGCGGGTCTGGAAGGCGTAGTCCACGGCCCGGTCCACCCCGTAGCAGAAGCCGAACTCATCCGCGATGCGTATAGAGAGTCCATCGGTCTCCAGAACGTTGCCGTTCTCGCGGATGTTGTCGACGATCTCCGAGCGGTAGTCGCGGTTGAGGAGGTGCTGGATGTTCTCCCGCATCTTGAAGCCTTTACGGTAATACTTTTGCCCTTCCACGCTCACCCCTCGTCGCTATTAGTCTCAAGGTCTTCCGGATCGATCTGAGTTTAACCCATCTCGCCTCGCTCGTCGGTCGTTATCGTGCAACCTCTCATACGGAGAATGGTGTAAAATCTGCGCCTATGGCATCCACCGTCATGCTCGCGGACGATAACCCTATATTCCTGCAAGAGGTTGCAAACGCCCTGCGGGGCGCCGGCTTCAAGGTGGTGGAGGCCGCCGACGGGCGGACGGCGTTGCAGGAGGCCTTGAGCCGTAAGGTTGACCTGATCGTCATGGACTCCACGATGTCCGAGGTGACCGGTATCGAGGTGTGCCACTGCCTCAAGGCGATGCCCAAGACCCAGAAGATACCCGTGGTCCTTACCGTCGGCAAGAAAGACCCCGCCGCCCGCAAGCTCGGCGAGCGGACCCACGGCTCCGTGCGCGTCCTGCGCAAGCCTTTCCCAACCGGAGATCTGGTCTCTCTAGCCCGGCAACTCGTCAGACCCAAGTCTCTGCTCTAGAGAACGCTCGTGAGAGCGATCGTCGTAGGCGCGGGCATCGGTGGACTAACCGCCGCTATCGCGCTACGCAAAGCGGGCGTGGAGGCCGTGGTCTTCGAGAAGGCACCGGAGCTGCGGGAGATCGGGGCCGGCATCTCGGTGTGGACGAACGCGATGAAGGCGCTGGATAAGATAGGTGTGGCGGACGCGGTCCGGGCGGCCGGACGTCAGGAGATCGGGGGTACCGTTCGCTCCTGGAGTGGGAAGAGGATCGCGGAGGTCCCGGCGGAAGCCCTGGAGAAGAGGTTCGGCCTGAACGTGGTCCTCACACGCCCGAAGCTGCAAGAAACACTCCTCGCCGCGCTCCCGGACGGCGCGGTACGACTCGACGCCCAATGCGTTGGTTTCCGGCAGGAAGGCTCGGGCGTCACGGCGCTCTTCTCCGGTGGGCACGAGGAGCGAGGCGACCTGCTCGTCGGTGCGGACGGGCTTCATTCAGTAGTCCGCGAGCGACTGTTCGGCGACGGGAGGCCCCGCTACGCCGGCTTTACGGCGTGGCGCGGCCTAGCCGACCTCGGGGATGGGCGGGAGGGCGACGGGTTCGAGGCGTGGGGGCGCGGCAACATCTTCGGTCTCGTCAGCCTCGGGGGCGGCCGGTTCTACTGGTACGCCACAAAGAACGCCCCGGAGGGGCAGAGGGACGCGCCGGAGGGGCGCAAGGCTGAGTTGATGCGGCGTTTCGGCGGCTGGCACGAGCCTATCCCCACGATTATAGAGGCGACAGAGGAGGCAGCTATCCTGCGCAACGACGTCTACGATCGCGAGCCGCTGAAGAGGTGGGGGAGGGGGCGGGTCACGCTCCTCGGCGACGCGGCCCACCCGATGACCCCGAACCTCGGCCAGGGTGCGTGCCAGGCGATAGAGGACGCGGTGGCGCTTGCGGAACACGTCAGCGGGGAGGCGGATGTGGCGAAAGCGTTGCGGCGTTATGAGGAGCGGCGCGCGGAACGGGCGGCGAGCGTCGTGCGGCGGTCGCGGCTCCTGGGCAGGGCCGCACAGTTGGAGAACCCGCTGCTGTGCGCCTTGCGGAACGCGGTGGCCGGGGCGATGCCGCTCCGCTTGCAGTTGCGGCAGCTCGACCCGGTCCTCGGGTACGAGGCGTAACGACCGGCCGTAGCGCGGGCCGACGCGGTGCTAAGATCACCGTTTTGTGAGCAGTTCACGTTCGAAGGTAGGGTTTTAGAGGTTTGGGACTGAGCAGGCGTCGCAAGACGCTCATCACGCTGGCGACGCTCATCGGGACGTTTCTGGCGGCGCTCGACTCGACAGTGGTCGGGACGGCGATGCCGACGGTGATCGGGGAGCTCGGCGGCCTGCCTCTCTATCCGTGGGTCTTCGCCTCGTACCTCCTGGCCGCCACCGTGACCGGCCCCATCTTCGGCAAGCTCTCCGATACCTATGGCCGCAAGCCGATCTACCTTACCGGCATCTTCCTCTTCCTGGTGGGCAGCGTGCTCGCGGGTACCTCTGAGACGATGGGTGGGCTCATAGCCTTCCGCACGTTGCAGGGGTTGGGAGCGGGGGCGGTGCAGCCGGTGGCGGTCACCATCATGGGAGACATCTTCGAGCTTGAGAGCCGGGCTCGCGTGCAGGGTCTCTTCGGGGCTGTCTGGGGGATCTCCGCCGTGATCGGACCGGCCGTGGGCGGCCTCATCACCGACTACGTCTCCTGGCGCTGGGTCTTCTACGTGAACGTCCCCTTCGGTCTCGCGGCGGCCATCCTCCTCGCCGCGACCCTCACCGAGAGCTTCGAGCGCTCCCCGGCGCGTCGCCCGGACTACCTCGGCACCGCCCTCCTGACCGGCGGCCTCGTCGCCGTGCTCCTGGCGCTATTGGGCGGAGGAGGCGCCCCTTCACTCTCCGCCCCGACGCTCGCTCTCTTCTTTGGCGGGATGGCGGCGCTCGCGCTCTTCGTCGCCGTCGAGGGGCGGGCCGAGGACCCGGTCGTACCCCTGGGGCTCTTTGGGAGCCGTATCTTCACGGTCTCGGTACTCGGGAACCTCGCCATCGGCGGCGTGCTCTTCGGGGTCTCGGTCTACGTGCCGCTCTTCGTGCAAGGCTCCCTCGGGGGTACCGCCGTTACCGCCGGGGCCGCCGTCGCCTCGCTCTCCATCGGCTGGCCCATCGCGTCCTTTGTAGGGGGACGCATGCTCCTCAAGAGCGGCTACCGCCCGACGCTCCTGCTCGGCTCGGTGTTCATGGCGCTCGGGGCCGCCCTGTGCGTCCCGATGGACTCTGGGACCTCGCTCGCCTACGTCGTCGCGGCGGTCTTCGTCGTGGGGCTAGGGCTCGGGTTCACGAGCACGAGCTACCTGGTGAGCGTCCAGAACGCCGTGCCGTGGAGCCGGCGCGGGAGCGCGACCTCGGCGATGGTCTTTATGAGGACGGTGGGCGGCTCGGTCGCCGTCGCGGTGATGGGCGCGCTCCTGAACTACTCCTTGGGTACCCGCTACGAGGCAGCCGTCGAGAGGGCCGCCGGGGGAGATGCGGACCTCGCCCGCCTGCTCTCGGACCCGAATTCCCTGTTGCAGCCCGCGATAAGCGACCGCATCCCCACGGACTCCTACGCGGAGGTCTCCAGCGCCCTCGCCGCCGCACTCTCGCCAACGTTCTGGGTGATACTCGCCCTCGGCCTCGCGGCCGTCATCGCGGCTTCGTTCTTCCCCCGCGGCCGTGCAAAGGACCTCATAGACAGGGAGGAAGACCATGAGTAATCCGACCAGCCAGTTGAGCTTCGAAGAGCTGCCGAACCCGCCCCTCTACCGCCTCGTGGACGAAGAGAGCCGGGACGTCTTCGCCGAGACCGGGGTCGGCGGCGAGCCCGCCACCGTCGGCGTGATCTTCGCTAGCGAGGAGCTTGCCCGGGAGTTCTCCGCCGGCGCTCTCGAGTACGCGATGGACGTCTTCGCCGGGCTCACGCCGCGCCCACTCGGTGACTGGGGCGCGGTGGAGGTCTTCGCGTCGGCGGGGGAGGACTACGTGCTCGTGATCTCGGCCTCGGGGACCGGGCTCTTCCACGCAGCGGACGTCGCGCGCCTCGCCGACGAGAGGGCACGGGAGCTGCCGTTCCCCCTCTACCTCATAAGCGACGAGAGGGGCGAGTCCCCCCTCATCACCGTCGAGACCGAAGAGGGTAATGTGCTCGTCGCCGCGCTCTTCAGTACCCCCGAGAAGGCCCGCGCCTTCAAGACCCGGGCCGTCCACCTCGACCTCCCCGACGCCCTCGGCACCATAGAGGATGCGGATGGATTGAGACGCCACGCCCTCGTGGCCCAACAGGCCGGGGCGGATTATGCGGTGGTGGACCCGGAGTCAGGCACGACGGAGGCGATACCGGTGGAGGAGTTGGTCCGTTGATACGAACGCTTGGCGTAGACGTGGATTCGACCGTTTGGGACCTGTCCGCCTGGGTCTGCGAGGCCGTCCGTGACGTAACCGGCGAGACGCTCGACCCGGAGTCCCTCTCCACCTGGACCCACGTCCTCGACGTGTACGGGGAGGAGGCGACGATGGAGGTCTACGAGCGCGCCCTCTCGCCTGACCGCGTCCGCGAACGCGAGCCCTACCCCGGCTCCTCCGAGGTCCTCTGGAGTCTGCAAGAAGAGGGGATCCACATCCACTTCATCACCCACAACTGGGACCCGGAGGCGATGATCCCGAGCCTCGAGCCCTGGCTCCAGGAACACTTCGGACCCGATATAGGGTTGACCGTCACCACCGAGGACAAGCTCGGCATCCTGCGCGAGCTCGGCGCTTTCGGTATGGTCGACGACCGCCCGGATACCATCACCCGCGTCGCCGACGCCGGACTATGGGCCGCGACGATGCTCCAGCCCTGGAACCGCGAGCTGGTCGAGGATCACCCGAGAGTTTACGGCTTCACGAGCTGGTCCGATTTCCCGAACCTCCTGCCGCCCTTGCGGGGTGAAATCGAAGGAGCTTGAATACCGAAGGGATCTTGCGCCACAATTCGCCCCAAACGAGCAATCGTGAGGTGAATGGGGATTCCAGATCAAACGTAGGAGGTGAAGGAAACATGGACGTTGCGAGCATCGCGCAGGTGGTCTCCGCCGTCGGCACCGTTGGCCTTACGGTCCTGTTCGGGTTCCAGTTGAGGGCGTTCCACCGTCAGGTCCTGGTGAACCGCGACACCCTCAACGAGATGCGCGAAGCTCGCGTCTCCCACGAACGCCCCCAGGTCCTGGTCACCGCGGAGTACCGTCACGGCACCCTCGTCGAGGTCGTCATCAGCAACATCGGCAGAGGTGATGCGAAGAACGTCACGTTCGAGTTCTCTGCGCCAATAGAGAGCTCGGTGAGCTACCGGCGGGACTCGGAGGTCGTACCCCTGAGCGAGTTGCCCCACTTTAGGGACGGGCTGAACTTCCTCGCGGCCGGCGCGGAGATCACCAGCGTCTGGGACTACCACGCGAACCTCGTGCCCCTGCTCCGGGAGATGGAGCTACAGGAGGGGATCACGGTCACCAGCAGATACGATGACCTCACTGGAGAGCCCTACGAGACCACATGGACTATCAACCCTCTACTCATTCCGGGGGGCCTCTATGCTACGGAGACGGGTACGCTGGACGGATAGCCTCCCTTCCTCGGTCGGGGGAGCTGGCGGAGCCGGCCAGGCTCGGGTTTTGGAGAATGCACTTTGGTGCAAAGCCTACCGGGGGTACGCGCAAAATAGGAGGTAGTCAGAGATGCCGTTCGACCTCGTTCTTGGCCGGTTCATCCTACTTGGCATGCCGTTTGCTCCGGCCGTACCGATGCTCTTTGATCCCTGGCTCTACGACGACTACTCGAACGAGATGGTGCGGATAGCAGGCTGGTGGGGCGTTCTACATACGGTGGCGCTCGTCCTGTTCGCGTTCACGGGAGCGCCCGTCTGGTCGCCGGCAGGCGTATTGCAGGGGACCAGCGTACTCGTCAGCCGCCTTGGGGCCGTGGTCTTCGCGGTCTGCTACAACGTAGGCGATGTTGTCGCGGGCATAAGTGCCGGCATCCTCGCTTGTGTGGCCGCCGGCGCTCCGCTGGGAGATAGGGACGCCTTTATCGAATCTATAGGTACACTCTTCGCCGACCCTATCAAGAATCTCTCCTTCAAGATCGGTTTCTATGCCTGGATGGTAGCGCTCTTTGCGGCGGCGGTTGCGCTCTATCGCGCCGGTGCCCTCCGCTCGCCGCTTCTGCTCTTCGCGCCGGCGACGTACTTCCTGACCGGCGACCGCGCCGTCTCGTTTGGCTCGCTTGCCTTCGGCTTCTTCTTTCTAGGCGTCCTCTGGCTAGAGTTCGCCTGGCGTGGAAGCGCCCTCGCGAGGGCCGAAAGCCCCCTGATCCGGTCGACTGTCTCCGATCCTCGTTGACGCGCCGGGTTTCCACGAGGGCCGGCGATAAGCCCAAAGACCTCTCGACCATCGAGACGGACCGCCTGATCCTGCGAAAGATGACCCCCGGCGACGCCGACGCCGTGTTCGCCTACGCCTCGGACCCGGAGGTCACGCGCTACGTCATCTGGGATGCGCACCGCACCATCGAAGACTCGAGGGCCTTTCTGGATCTCACGATCCGGGGTTACGAGAGTGGCGCTGATCCCGCCTGGGGCATCGTCTACAAGGGGGACCATCGCTTCGTCGGCACCTGCGGGTTTACGAGCCTGGAGGCTGAGCACGCCCGCGCCGAGATAGGGTATGTAATCTCCAGGGAGTACCGGGGCCGCGGCCTCGCGCCCGAGGCGGTGCGGGCCATGATCCGGTTCGGCTTCGAGAGGATGGACCTGAACCGCATAGAGGCTCGCTGTATCGCCGAGAACACCGCCTCCGCCCGCGTCATGCGGAAGGCCGGCATGACCCACGAAGGCACGCTCCACCAAAGGGAGTTCATCAAGGGATCTTATCGGGACATGGAGTTATACGCGATCCTCAAGAGCGAGCATCGCCTTCGTTAGCCGGCTCTACCGGCTGAGCGAGCCGAAGAGGTACAGTTCATCGACCCTCGAACGCCTTCAGCAGCCTCCCGGTCGAGATCATTGCTCCCCCGAGCACGGCCGGTATTCCGCCGCCCGGATGGACTGACGCCCCGACTCGCCACAGCCAGGGCCTCTTGCGGTCGGAGTAGGGGGGATGATGGAACGGCCCACTCCGCCAGACCGGACGGATCGCCCCGTAGAGCGCCCCACCCGTCGCCCCCCAGCCGCCGAAGTACCGTGGGTGCAGGACCTCGTGAGAGTCGAAGTACTCCTGGACGGGACGGGGCAGACCGATCAGACGCGAAACCCGCTCCATCTCCCGCGCCACGAATGCGTCGTCCAGACTGTAATGACGCCCGTTCGGCGGGGCGGTGAAGAGGAGCGCGAGCGTCCCTTTCTCGTTCGGGTAAACCTCGCCCGGCCGATAGTAGTTCACGAACGCCATCGTCTCCTCGGGCTCCTCCTTCGCCTCCAGGCTCCGGTACAGTTCCGCCGGACGGGAAGGCATCACGACCCCGTGCGTCGCGACCTCGTCGGGTAGCTCCTCCCGCAGCACCGCGTAGACCGCGACCCCCGAGCAGGAGAGCCTCTTTGATCGGGACTTCTTGCCTGGCTCCAGCAGGCCCTCCAACACCTCCGCGTCGAGGCCGCTAACCACCGCGTCCGCCTCGTACTCGCCGCGCGTCGTCGTCACCCGGTTGCGGGAGATGCCCGTTGCCGGCTCCCCCGTCCTGAGCTCAGCCCCACCCGACCGCGCGAGCCTCTCCAGGGCCAGGACGATCTCGTAGACTCCGCCCTCCGGCGTCCACACGCCGTCGCGCGCCATGATCGCCGGCATGCTCGCGTAGAGCGCCGGGGTGCGGGTGGGAGCTACCCCCGCATTGAGGGTGTGGATAGCGATTACCTCCCTCAACCCCTCCGGCAGCCACTTCAGGCTGTTGAGGTAGCTGCGCGTCGTGAGCTTCGCACCGTAGACCCGCAAGAGACGCCGCAGCGCGGGCAGCGTCCCCCGGTCGAGCGGATCCGCCGTGAGCAGGTGTGTCACCTCCGGCCCGAGGCCGCCGTGTATCTCGACGAACCGCTCCCACGCCTCACGCCAGGGATGGCCCTTCTCAACCGGCAGCGAGGAGATCTCCCCCCGATAGTAATATCTGCCGACCTCGGGCAGCCGTCTGAGGTGGAGATCTGCTATCTCTCCGGCCGAGCCTCCGTCGCCCATCGCATCCCAGCGCCGCAGAAGCTCCTCCCACACGCCAGGGAAGGTGACGAGCGAGGGGCCGGTATCGATCCTCTGCCCATCGAGGGAGATGCGACGGCTCTTCCCGCCGAGGTAGTCGTTCGCCTCCAGGAGCGTAACCTCGTGTCCGGCGCGCCCCAGGAGTGCCGCCGCCGTGAGCCCCCCGATGCCTCCGCCCGCCACGATCACCCTCACGGGTACGCCCCCAGAGAGATAGCCCCGACGAGCTGTACCCCCGCGACCGTGCCCGCGATGTAGGGGAAGGCGATAGAGTACTTGTAGAGACGGTGTCCCGTCTCCGGTGCCGGCGTCAGATAGAGCGCGTAGAGCAGCGCTCCGGCATAGACCGCGTTCACGAGCGCTACGAGCGGGTTTACGAGCGCGAAGCAGACCGTGGCGAATGCCCACCACGCCCCGCTCCAGAAGAAGACGCCCCGCGCGCCGAGCCGGACGGCGGTCGTCTCTATCCCCACCTTCCGGTCCTCGTCTATGTCCTGGACCGCGTCGAAGGTGTGCTTGGCCGCGCTCCACGCCATCAGGCCCAGAGCGGCGGGCCATACGACCTCTTCTCCGAGCGCGAGCGGCACGAAGACGAGCGGGAAGGCGTAGGCGGCGTTGCTGAGGGAGTCGAGGTAGGGGCGAGCCTTGAAGCGCAAGGGAGGGGCCGAGTAGCCGGTGAAGAGGACGGTGTAGAGGAGGATCCAGCCGATGGCTCCGTAGGGAAGGATGGAGAGGAAGTAGATCAGGAACGGCACGTTCGTAAACAGAACGCCGCGCCAGATCGGCCTGACCTCCTCGGGCCGTATCTTCGCCCCTTCGAGAGAGCCTTTGCGGGGGTTCTTGGCGTCGGTCTCCTGGTCGAAGATGTCGTTTACACCGTAGATCAGGAGGTTGAACGGCAGCGTGAGCCAGAGCAGGATCGGCAGAGCCTCCCAGCGCCACAGGTCGCCCGCGAGCCACACCCCGACCACGGCGGGGCCGACGGTGTTGATCCAGAGCACCGGTCGCGAGATGTGAAAGAGTCGCCCGACCACGAGCCCAATATATCAGCATGAGGAGAAACGGCTAAGATAGTATGTAACCGTGCCCTCGAAACGCCCTCCCCGACTTCTCCTCGCCGCGAGCGCCCTCTTCTTCGGCGCCGCCTACTTCACTGTCCGCTTCCCGGATACCCCCGGAGCGGGGGCCGGCTCCTTCGTCTCCACCCTCCTCATAGCCATGCCCTCCTTCGTGGCCCTGTGGAGATTCCTGGGTCCTAAAAGAGCTGCCCTCTCGCTCGTCGCCCTCAGCGCGTTCGGTTTCGCCATAGAGACTACCGGCGTAGCGACCGGCTTCCCCTACGGGACCTTCTACTACGGCGACTCTCTAGGCCCGAAGATGATGGACCTCGTCCCGTACCTCCTGCCCCTCTCCTGGGCCCCGCTCGTCCTCGGCGCCGTAGCCGCCGCCGCGCCGAGAGGCAGAGCTCCTCGACGATACGTCTTCTGGGTACTCTCTGCGGCGGTTCTGCTCACCCTTGTGGATGGAGTCCTGGACCCCGGCGCGGCCTCTCTGGGCTTCTGGATATGGCCGGAGGGGGGAGCGTACTACGGCGTCCCGGTCACGAACTATTTCGGCTGGCTCTTCTCCAGCACGCTCGCCGCCGCCCTGCTCCTCGTCCTCGGGCGACGTGGGTGGGGGAGAGAGATGCCTCCGCCCGGCCTGCTCGATAGCCTCGTCATCGCCGTCGCGTTCTGGACCGGGGTCGCCCTCTTCGCGGGGCTCTTCTTCCCGGCGGCTCTCGGGGGGGCGCTCTTCCTCTACCTGCTCCGCCGGAGGGCGCGGCTCGCGGCGGCGCGGTATAAAGGTGGGTGACGGAGTCGAGAACGGAGGGTCGAACGTATGAAATGGGCGACGGCGGTATCGCGCAAGACGTCTTTCGAGGACGCGCTGTTGGAGTGCGCAGAGGAGGTTCGGGAGTCTTTGGGGCCCGGACCCATCACGCTCGCCCTCGCCTTTATCACGCCGCACTTCGCGCAGTTCTACGGGGGGTTGCACGGGACTCTGGTGAAGTCTTTGGGGCCCGGGGCGTTGCTCGGGTGTTCGGCGGGCGGTGTGATCGGGGGCGGCGAGGAGGTCGAACAGACACCGGCCGTGACTCTCGTCGCCGCTCGTCTACCGGACGTCACGGTGCGTCCGTTTCACCTTGAAGGTGATCTCCCGGACCTTGATGGGCCGCCCGATGCCTGGGAGGACCTCGTTGGCGTGGGGCGGACCGAGGAGCCGCAGTTCGTCCTGATCACCGACCCCTTCTCGGGCCGGCCGGAGGCGTTGCTCGCCGGACTGGACTACGCCTTCCCGGGCTCGGCCAAGATCGGGGGCCTCGCCAGCGGCGCCACCTCGCCCGGTCTGAACGCACTCTTCCTTGATTCGGAGGTCCACAACTCCGGCGTCGTGGGCGTGGTCCTGACCGGCAACGTGGTCGTGGACACCGTCGTCGCGCAGGGTTGCAGGCCCGTCGGCGGTCTGATGCAGGTCACGAGGTGCGAGGAGAACATCCTCTACGAGCTCGACGGGCAGCCGGCCTTCTCGGCGCTCGAAGAACTATTCGCCGGCCTGGACCAGCGCGACCGCGAGCTTGCGGGGCGGTCGCTCTTGCTGGGCATCGTCATGGACGAGTTCCAGGAGGAGCCGAAGGCGGGAGATTTTCTGATCCGGAACCTCGCCGGCATCGACCCGAAGGGCGGGGCTATCGCCGTCGGCGAGCGCCTCCAGGAGGGGATGCGTATACGCTTCCACCTGCGCGACGCCGACGCTTCCGCCGAGGACCTGCACGCCGTACTCACCGGCTACGAGGATACCCTGCCGAACAAGGATGCCATCTCCGGTGCTCTCCTGTTCTCCTGCCTCGGACGCGGCGAGCACCTCTACAAGAAGCCAAACTTCGATACGAGCGTCTTCAAGCAGCACCTCGGTGAGGTCCCCGTCGGCGGCTTCTTCTGCAACGGTGAGATCGGCCCGGTAGGCGGCACGACCTTCCTGCACGGCTACACCTCCTCCTTCGGCCTCTTCCGCCCCCGCGAACCCGGCGGCATCGAAGATCTCGACCCACCACGCGAAGGCGAGCTATACGACCCCGCGCCACGAGCACCGGGGTCGCCACGGGAAGCCGCGCCGCAAGACCCCGAGCCACGAGAGCCCGAGCCCCTGGTGTAGGGATACCCGCGCTGCGTTCGCGCGGGCCAGTGCCGCGCTGGTTCTCGAAACGAGTAAGGCCCTAGCCCCCGTAGTCCATCAGTGTATCGAGGTCGGTGAGGATGTCGGCGGGGCGTCTGAGGCTGGCGGCGACGACCTCGCCCAGGTAGATGGTATGGTCGCCGCCCTCCATCTTGCCCGCGACCCGGCACTCCAGGTGGGCGAAGGCCTCCTCGAAGAGTGGGGCGCCGGTAGCTTCGCCCGTGGTGTACGGGGAGCCGCCGACAGTATTGTCCTCGTGCTCTAAGGTCTGCGTGAACTTGCGGGCGAGGTCTTCCTGGGTGTTGTCGAGGAAGTTCAGGGAGAAGACGCCGCCGCTCTCGACGAGGTCGTGGGTGTGCTGATCTTTCCTGACGGCGACTATTACTTGCTGCGGCTCGAACGAGACCTGGGAGACCCAGCAGGTGGTGAACCCGTTGGCCTCGCCGTCCGCCCCAACCACGCCCGTGATGTAGAAACCGTAAGGGATTGTCTTGAGGACCTCGGTGCGTATCTGATCTTCCACCCTAACTCCTTTGTAGCTGGACGAGTCCCGAGTCTACCGGAAAATGATCGCGGTTATGAACAGTGTCTCCGACTCACCGTCCGGCTACAACCTCCCCGAACGGACGATCCCGACGAGTAGCAGCAGCCCGAGCAGGGCGGCGATGACGAAGCCCACCAGCCCGAAGATGCTCACTCCCAGGAGACGCACGCCGCTCTCCCCGAAGATGCCCAGGAGCGAGGACCCTACGATGAGTGCGGCTATGAGGAGGGCGAAGACCAGCCGGTTTGCGAGGACGTCCACCTTGGAGATCAAAGCGTCCAGCCCCCGGTGACGAAAGACCACCTCGATCTCGCCGTCCTTCAGTTCGTTGAGGATGGTGTGGATCTGGCGTGGATAGTCTGCATAAGTATCTCCCTGCACCAGCCTCCTCGCCGCGCGCGTCGCGACGTATCGCGGGTCCCGAAAGCGCGAGATCAAAGTTTCCGCCGCCTTCGCGGCCTCTTCCATCGCGTTACGGTAGTCGAACCCCCCCATCTTCCCCAACTCCTCGGCTTTGACCAGGGACTGGAGCAGGTGGGAGATCTCCGCAGGCAGCACGACGTTCCCACGCCGCAGGGCTTCGAGCCCGCGAGTCCGCACCTCCGCCAGGGAATGTTCTCGCCACAGCGGTCCGCCCAGAGACCCCAGAGCGTCGCGCAACTCGCGCTGGAGCACGCGGGCGTCCCGCGGGACGTCGCACCCCAGGAGCGGCAGCGCCCGTGTCACGCCGTCCACGTCCCCGCGCCGTACGGCGGCCAGTACCTCCGCCATCCCACGTAGCCTCTCCGGGTCGAGGGCGGAGGCCTCGGTGGGATCGGCGAGCCAGATCTCGCCGTACCCCATAACAAACCGCTCCGGCGCGAGGTCCGCAAAGAAGATCCCCTCTGTGATCGCCAACCGCACTATCTCCCCCGAAGCCTCCCGGTACCCCTCGGCCCCCAGCGGCTCCACCTGATCGGGAGCCTCGAACGTTGCGCATCGCCCCGTCGAGTAATGCCGGTAGACGTCGGGCACCCTCAAACCGAACCCGTCCATCTCCCCAAGCCGCCGCGCCGTCTGCGCTGCGAAGAACATATCCCTCCGGTGCGC
>CADCVG010000096.1 GCA_902806075.1 uncultured Rubrobacteraceae bacterium | reverse complement strand
CTCACTGCTTCTCTGCTCGGACATGCTTTTCTTTCCCTTTCCTTGGACGTTGTCGCTAGCATGTTGATGCGCAACATTTCGCCTCGTTAAACATTCTAGTTTCCGAGAAGACCTCTTAGCGGCATCTCGGTGAATAGGGGCAGTCTGTACTCCAGTGAGTAGGCTTAGACTACGCGCAGGGACCATGGCGCACTTGGCACCAGTGGACAGCCCGGTGCATAATGCGTGCGTCCTCGACAGAGACGATCCCGACTCCGCTAGGAGAGGTATCCGGGTTGCCGTAAAGTAGGTGTTAGTTCTGGTCGACCACGCTAGAGACGCTGCGAAACTGGTTAAGCTATCGGAGGTCTCCTCCGGGCGTACTCCTGACACTATAGAGTGGGTGCTGGCGGCGGCCAAGGAGGAGCTTGGCATGGAGGTCGCTTTTATCTCTGAGTTTGCCGAGCAGCGAATGATATTCCGCAAGCTGGTCGGTGAGGCTGAGTCCTTCGGGTGGCAGGAGGGTGAGAGTATTCCACTGGATGACACCTTCTGTCAGTTGTTGATCGAGGGGTGCCTTCCCATCGTAATCCCCGACGCGACCGGCGACGAGCGGGTGAAGACCCTCAACGTGAACAGCGAGGGGCGCATCGGCTCCTACGTGGGCGTCCCCATCGAGCTCTCAGACGGCTATCGCTACGGTACGTTCTGTGCCTTGAGCCACTCGCCTGACCCCTGGCTCAATGAGCGTGACGCACAATTCATGAGGGTGCTCGCGCGCTTGGTGGCCGAGCATATAGAGCGTGGGCGCCGCCTTCTGCAGGAGGCAACGGAACGCGTCCGGGCCCACGAGCGAAGGAAGGTAGGCCGCGAGCTGCACGACCGCGTCGCCCACACGATGGGAGTGGTCCACCAGAGTCTCCAACTCTACGAGGCGTTCAAGGAGCGCGATCCCGAGATAGCAGCTGAGAAGATGGAGCTCGCCAAGCGGATGACTAAGGAAGCTATGAGTAAGACCAGGAACCTCTCTCGAACGCTAACTGCCGACGAGGGTGGGCGGGAGCTGAAAGTGGCACTGTCCGAACTCCTCAAGGACATCGTTCCTCCGGAGATGGACTGCGAACTGAGAGTAGTGGGCGAGGAGGAGGATCTGGTCTCCGATGGTTTGCGCGAGCAGCTGTTTCTGGTGTTGCGTGAGGCGTTGCGCAACACCGTCTCCCACTCGGGGGCCAGCAAGGTAACTGTGAGTGTCGTTGTTGACCAGGAAAAGATCGCTGGCGTTGTCGAGGACAACGGGCAAGGCTTCGAGCGGAAGACGAGTGCCTCATCGGAAAGTGGAGGGCTAGCGTATATGGCGGATCGCGCGTCGTTGCTGGGTGGCACCTGTTCGGTCGACTCGTCGCTGGGTGGGGGAACGCGCGTGAAAGCGAGTTTTCCCTTGAATGGCACTCTGTTTTCAACTCGCTAACATGCGGGTTTCCGAGAAGACCTCTTAGAGGCAATCTGGTGAATAGAAGCAACCCGCGCCCTTGGTACTTCCAACCTAAGGTGCGTCTAGCTATGCAGGATGGCATCATACCGATGGCACAAGCTGCAAGCCGAACGAAGAGCGAGGGGATCATCCATGATGCGCGTGCAGATCTACACTAACGACCGCGAACAGCCAATCGACCTTGAGGTTCTGGAGATGCGCACCCAGGCAAGGGAGATAAACACGAACGAAAACGGGCAGCACAGAGGAGCGTCCCTCGACCAGATGGTCAGGGAGGTGATTAGGGACTCGGCCGTCGGCACATCGGCTAACTTGCTGTTCACAACGCCCGACGGGCGGGAAGGCGCGATCTACCTTAATACCGAGAAGGTCGCAGCAATCATCACCTCTTGGGCCAGCATACCTAGTATAGAGGAGCCTACCAGGGCGAGATCTATCAGAGCGGAGTAGGGAGACGACGGAAAGAGTCGGGGCTAGATCCTCGCCTTTTCCGCTCTGAAACTGTTTGAGTTTCCGGGAAGACGTCTTAGCGGCAATTCGGTGAATAGAGGCAAGCTAACTTAACTCTACGTAACTAGCTCACGCACGTGATGTTTGGAGTGCATCTAGATGCGGTATGAATATAGTACACAGATTAGTAGCACAACCAATTAGACAGAGAAGAGGAGCCGATCTATGGATCAGCAGCAGGCGCAGAACATCAATCAGGCCAGCGAGGAGCTAACCGACTCGGCCAGGCAAGCGTTCCAGATGCTCGCCGACAGGACGGTCTCCTTGCAGGAGAGCAACCTTAGGCTCACGCAGGACTTCTTCCAGAACTGGATCCAGACCCTCCAGAGCCAGACCGAGGGTAACCGCCAGGCCGCCCAGACCGTCCAGGAGCAGAGCGAGCGCCAGCAGCAGGCCCTCCAGACGCTCACGCAGGAGTCCACCAACGCCTACTCCGAGTTTCTCAACTCTGCTCTCTCGTTCTACCAGGAGACGCTAAAGTCGGCCACGCAGGTTGCGCAGAACAACATGCAGGCAGCGAGCCAGGCCACCCAGCAGGGCGTTCAGGCCGCCGGACAGGCCGCGCAGCAGAGTGTGCAGGCTGCGAGCCAGGCAGCGAGTCAGAGCGCCCAGGCTGCAGGCCAGGCCGGTCAGCAGGCTGCCGAGACCGCCAACCAGACCGCCCAGCAGAACCAGGCGGCCGCTAACCAGGCTGCCCAGGAAGGCGCGGAGACCGCCAAGCGGGCCGGTAGAAGGTCGAATAGCTAAAACTTAGAATCAAAGCGGTAGATCTTAAAGAGGGGCGGGGCCTACACAGGCTCCGTCCCTCTCTTTTTATCAGGCTTACTCGCGGTCGGCGCTTATGGTGTCGACCGGTTGTTCTATGACTGTGATCTCTGCGTGTATGTCAACCTGCAGGAGTGCAGCGATTTGAACGTGGAGATTTTCAAGGCTACCACTGTCCCGATGGAGGCCGGTGCGGATGGTTCTAGAGATCTCCCGGTCTAGAAGCAAGTTAAGGCTAGTCCCACCCAAGAAACTTCCCTGCTGGGTGGCGGCACAATGTCGAGTTCCAGGCAGTTCATAACCCACTGCGGATGAGAGTGAAGTCTCACCTTCGTAGGAGCTGGTAGACGTAGAATAGGGGCGGGAACCTTTCGGCTCCCGCCCCTATTCCTTTATCCGCTGGTAGCCCTCCCTTTTAGGCGCCGGAGCGCTCCTCAAGCCAGGATTCGACCTTGGGCCAGAGGCCCTTCTTGGCGCCACGCCCGGTCATGAGGCCGACGTGGCCTGCGTCGACGACGAAGAACTCCTTTTCTTCGCTCGATACGAGGTCCATGATGGCCTCGGCCTGCGGTAGGAGGCAGATGTGGTCCTTCTTACCGGCCACCGAGAGGATCGGAACCTTTATGTTCGAGAGGTCCACGCGGCGGCCTCGCAGCTTGATCTCACCCTTGACCAGCTTGTCCTGCTGGTAGAATTCCTTGATCCAGGTCTTGAAAGCCGCGCCCGGGAACGGAGGACCGTCGTTGACCCACTTGTTCATCGCGAGCCAGGTCTCCATCGGCTTGTCCTCGAAGAGGCGCTCCCACATGTTGACGTAGGTGCCGATGTAGTTGGTGACCGGCTTTAGCATCCTGTTGCCCGTGTCGATCAACTCGCCGGGGATATTACCGAAGGAGTCGGCGAGGAGGTCCGGGTTGAGGTTCTTGCCGCTGGTGAAGAGGCTGTAGGTGCCCATCTCGTCCCTCGGGAACTGCACCGGGGTCGTGAGTAAGACGAGGTTCTTCATGTGCTCGGGGAAGAGCGAGGCGTACATGGTGCTCATCGTACCGCCCATGCAATAGCCGAGCAGGGTGAACTCGTCGGCTCCGGAGGTTCTCAGGACCTTCTTGACCGCCCGTGGCAAGTAATCGAGGACGAGGTGTTCGAAGTCGAGGTCCTTGTCCTCGTCGCCGGGGATGCCCCAGTCGAGGAGGTAGACGTCAAAGCCCTCGCCGGTGAGATACTCGATGAAGCTGTTACCCGGGAGAAGGTCGAGGACGTACGGCCTGTTGATGAGGGCGTAGACCATGAGGATCGGCACCGGGTGCTTCTTCTCGGCCGAGGGCTCGTAGCGGTAGAGCCTAGCCTTGTTCTTGGTCCAGACGACCTCTTTGGGGGTCTGGCCAGTGTCGGCCTGAGCGCCCTCGACGACCACCCTCATGCCCGCGCTGTACTTGTCGAAGAAGTTCTCGGTGTCCGACGGTACTACGCCGGTGCTGCTGCCTCCTGTGCGTTCCGCCATTTAGCTGGCTCCCTTCCTACGTACGTCGTCTACCGTGATCTGGCCCTCGTTGCCGGTTCCCTCGAGGTCCGAGAGGTCTACGCCGAGCTCCTCGGCCCTGCGTCGCGCCGCGGCCGTCGCCCTGACCTCCGAATCGCCGTTCTGTGAAGTCTCCGCCTCCTGTGAAGGAGTCTCCTGGAGAGCCTCCGTCTGGGCGCCGGCATTCTGGGAAGAGCCCTCGAAGGCGGCGATAAGCCGGTCGATCTTGCCCTCGACACCGTCGAGCCGCCTCTCGAGGCCGCTCACCGAGTCGGCGGTTGCGCTGTCCGCGCTCTCACCTTCGATACGCCCCAGGGCGCCCTCGATCCTACCTATCCGCTCGTCTAGGCCCTCGATCGACTCGGCGGTGGCGGGCCTGGAGTAGCCGTACTCGAAGTCCTCAAAGGCCTCCTCGACGCGGTCGATCTTATCTTCGAGGGCCACTACGAGCCCGGCGACTCGCGCGATGTCCGAGCGTACGGGGATCGAAAGGGCCTTGAGGTACTCCTCGGAGTTGCGCCGGTAGACCTTGTAGAAGCTGGCGTAGCTCTGCAAGAACTGGCTGGAGGTCTCCAGGAAGTCCTCGCGCTCTATGAGGTCGCCAATGAAGTCGGAGAGCGGCCCGCTCGTCGCGTTGTACCAACGCGTGGCGAACTGCAACGGATCGGTCGGATACCCCTCGGCGCTGAGGAGGTTGTTACGGATCTGGTCGAGCGTGGAGATCCAACGAGGCGTGAGCTCCACGGTCTCCTGCCCGAGCGCCGCAAACTTCTCCCAGGAGTACTGAACGGCCTCGAACCACTGCTTCCACTGGTTCTGGACCTCGGCCGCCTGTCCGGCCGCCGCGTCAGCACCTGTATTGTTGGTCGCCGCCGGGTTCGCCCACGCGGCCGGGTTTAGCATCGCCGCGAAGTTGTTGCCCACGGACGACGCAGGGTCACTGTTCGCGGCGCTGCCGTTGCTCGCCGGCAAACCCATCGACCCGAGCATCCGTTGCTGCATCTCCTCCAGACCGTTGAACCACTGACGGTAGATCCCGTACGGGTCCATGTAGTTCTCCTGCCCAGTTTGAAAGACACCCGACCACATCTTGGTGCTCGTCTCGTACCACTGCCTCCAGAGCTCCATCGGATCCATGATGGACCCAGCTCGTCTCTCTTCCGTCACCTGTACGATCTCCTCTCTGTATGCCAGTTGATACCGTTCTCGGTCTTAACCCATCGGCTTGTGCGTCTTATTATAGCAGTGAGAGCGCATTTTTTTGCCGTACGCACATATCATCCATGTGCATATACCGGTAAGGTGCTTGTGACGCTCCTCGGGCGATAGCCTGATAGATGAGCCAGAGACCCAGGAGCCTGTGGAGGGACCAGGTGACGTGCGGTAGGGGCGAAGCCGTCCGCGAGCTTTATGGACCAGGAGGGTGCCCCTGGCATGGTCGAGACCAGCGCCACAGCGAAGAGCACGGGCCCTACGACGACGGTGGCGGCGAGCGGTACCTCGGGCGAACGGACGAGGAGGAGCAGTACGGCCGTCAGGAGCGTCGGGAGGATGGCGGGCTCTCGGGGACCATGGCGACTTAGCTCACGTTCGACGAGCCTGCCGTTTTCGACACACGCCACATTTGGCGTCTGAAAAACGACTCCGTTACCGGAGCGCCGAAAATGGGGCTGGTGTTCCTATCGTGCAGGGTACCGCGACCCGGTCTCCGGACACTATCACCTCGTCAAGCTCGAAGCGGAAGCCGTCGCCGAGCATCGCCTGGATCGCGGAGTAGGATCGTACGGTCGGCTACCCAACCCTGAGTGACGCCGGCGCAATCCTACCTGTACCCCTCGGCGTCAACGACCTCGGGCAGGAGGTCCAGGTTTCCGGTCAGGATCTCCGCGAAACGGCGGTAGACTTGCTCGTTCTCGGACATGGAGATCCCTCCTGCTCACGCCGATCTGTGCATCCAGAGTTGTAGAGCACGGCGGACGCGGTCTGCAGGGGGAGAGCTCGGAAGCCTGACTGGTTCTCGCCTATTCCTTATACGCACTGCCTTCTCGAAGATGGTCAGGAGGCTGCTGTGCTCCAGCGGTTGCGGATGTCTTCGGCGAAGGCGGCGTACTCGCGCACGGGGAGGACCTGCGCGAACTCCAGGTAGTGGCCATGGGGAGGCCCAATATGTCTCGTCTCCCTTCTCTACGCTTCTGCCCTTGCCTCGTCCCGGAGTTCGCGCCGCAGGAACTTGCCGGTCGCGGTCTTTGGGAGCTCGTCGAGGAACTCTATCTTTCGGGGGTACTTATAGTCGGCCATTCGCTCCTTGCAGTACGAGACCAGGTCGTCCTCGGAGACCTCTTCTCCCTCTTTGAGGGCGACGAAGGCCTTGACGGTCTCGCCCCGGTACTCGTCCGCTACGCCGACGGCGGCGGCCTCTTTTACTTGCGGGTGGGTGTAGAGGGCGTCCTCGACCTCGCGCGGCCATACTTTATAGCCGGCGACGTTGATCATGTCCTTCTTTCGGTCCACGATGTAGAACCAGCCATCCTCGTCCATCACCGCGACGTCTCCGGTGAGGAAGTAGCCGTCGTGGAAGGCCTCTTCGGTCTCCTCGGGCTTGTTCCAGTAGCCCTTGAAGATCATTGGTCCCCTGGCAGCGAACTCCCCGGACTCCCCGATTGGGACCTCCTCTGACGGGTCCTCGACCTTCACGAGCCGGGCCTCGCAGTTGGGGATCGGGACCCCCACGGAGAGGGCGCCGCTCTCTTCGTCCACGGGCGCGCGACCGCCCAGGGGCGTCGCGTGAGTCGGGGAGTTGCTCTCGGTGAGCCCGTAGATGTTGTGTATGTAGATACCGAACTTCTCCTCGAACTGCTCGGTGATGCTCGGCGCTATCGGAGCGCCGCCGCTGTAGCACTTCTGTAGGGAGGAGAGGTCGCGTTCCCCGGAGTCCGGCGCGTTCATCAGCGCGATAAAGACGGTTATCGACCCGACGGTCATTGTCGGGCGCCACTTCTCGATCAGGCGGAGCACCTCCTCGACATCGAAGCGATGGAAGAGGACGAGCGGTATACCGGCGAGCCCGGCGAGCGCCAAGTGCCCGACGAGGCCGGTTATGTGGAAGAGCGGCGCCACCCCGAAGACGGAATCGTCGTCGCCGATCCGCATCCAGGTCCGGTAGGACTCGGCGTTGAACGCGACGTTGGAGTGCGTCTCTATCGCCCCCTTGGGCCTGCCCGTGGTCCCCGAGGTGTAGACGAGGTAGGCTGTGTCCTCCGGCGTGGTCCGCACCCTGGCCCCCGCGTCCGGCTCCGTCTCGCGCAGTGCCTCCATCAGGTCCGTCGTCCCTTCGGGGCGCTTCTTCTCGACGCCTTCGAATATCTCCGGGCGCTCTTCGGGGAGGAAGTCCAGCTCGCTGGTGGTGAGGACGTGCTCCACCTTCGTTCCTGGCACTACCTCCCTGGCGACGGTCTCGTAGAGGTCCTCCAGGCAGACGAGCACCTTCGCTCCGGAGTCGTTGAGGTGGTAGTCGAGCTCCTTGCCCTTGAGCATCGGGTTGAGCGGGACGACTATCGCGCCGCGCTTCCAGGCGCCGTACTGGGCGACGAGAAACTGCGGGTCGTTCTGGGTGTAGACGGCGACCCGATCGTCCTTCTCAACCCCTCGGGAGGCCAGCAAAGTTGCGAAACGGTCGGCCAGGTCGTTCAGCTCGCCATAGGAGATAGTCGCGTCGAAGTACCGGATGGCGTCACGGTCGGGGACGCGGCTCGCCGACTCCTCGAAGAGATCGGACATGCTCCTCTCGGGCAGCGGCAACTCGTGTGGCACGTACTCCGCGTACCTGCTCAACCACGGCTTGTTCTCGTATACAGAGGACATAAGGTGGACCTCCTCTTTCCTTAGTTATTTGCTTTCCCCAAGCTTGGATTGTTGCTTATGCCTCGGGCGATGTCAATCGGTCAGCATGCTGGTGTCTTTCGTTACGCGCCTTGTTCTGGCTCCCGTTGGGCGAGTGCGACGAGGGCGCCTGCGACCAGGATGATCGCCGAGAGGCTGAGACCCGTTTTCAGACCGCCGAAGCTGTCGGAGACGGCGCCAGAGACGATCGGGCCGACGCATTGCCCGGTAGCGAAGAGGATGGTGAAGGCGGCGATGCCGGTGGGCCAGACACGGGCCGGCAGCGAGCGCCGGACGAGCGCGGTTGTTGCCGTCACGACCGCGAGGAACGAGCCCCCGAACAGGACGGCGGAGGCGAGCGCTACCAGGAAGCCGTCCGAGACGAGCGGCAGGATGGCGCCCGCCGCGACGACCGCGGTCACCGTGGCGAGCGCCCGTCCGCCGCGAAAACCCTCGATCACCGGCCCCCACAATGGCGCCGAGACCATCGCCGCGGCTCCAAGTAGCGCCCAGAAGATCGAGATTTCAAGCGCCTCCGCTCCCCGGTCCCGGAGGAAGGCCACCACGAACGTCATGTACGCGATGTACCCCGTCCCGAACAAGAAGTAGGCGGCGAGCGCCGGCGCTAGTAGCCGCACCGGGGACACCTGGCCTCCGCTACTCGTTTCCTCTTCGTCGGTAGCGGAAGTTGACTCTGGCAGCCTGCGTGCGGCGGTCCCCGCCACGACGAGCGCGAGCAGGGAGACGACCCCGATGCAGACCCACCCGATCCGCCAGGCGGCGGGCTCGACGGGCCCGAACTCCAGCAGGGCGGGCACCGCCATACCGGGGACGAGGATGCCGATCCCACCGCCTCCGTAGTACAGGCCGAGCACCGTGGCCGCCGAGGGATCTCCCGGACGCCCTGAAGTTGCATGAGCGGCGAGCACGCCACCCGAGACAAAGGCCACCGCGCCGCCCACGCCGGCGACTACGCGCAGGAGTACGTGCGCGGCGTAGGCGGTCGGTAGACCCGAGGCGAGGAGCGCCAGCGCCGCCACCAGCAACGCTACGACGAAGGACCGCCTGACCCCGATCCAGCGCGTTATGGGGGCGGCGAGCAGCGCGCCAACGAGGTATCCGGCGGCGTTCGCCGTGTTGATCCCGCCAGCCAGCGCGTAGGACCAGCCGAGGTCGTCCCGCATCGCCGGGAGCAAGAGCGCGTAGGCGAAGCGCACCAGCCCCAGCGTAACTGCCGGTCCCAGCGAGAGCGCCAGCGTGATCCAAACTACCCGCGCCGGCCATGTCTCCCGCTCTCCGGTCCTGTTCGAATCTCTGGGCGATACTTTGCTCACTAAAGCGCCATTTCCCCTGGCCTGCGCCGATCCCGTCTCCTTGGTCACGAAGTAGAGTACAAGAGTGAGCCCCTTCGCACCGCTGGTCCGGATTGCAGCGGGTGCGGTGTGGGTATATTGTCAGGGACATGGCGCGGGGACGGGGACTCCGCCGGGGAGAGGAGAGATATGGCTGCGAACGGCAACGAGACCATCTTTACGCTGGAGGCTACGCCTCTTAAATACGGGCCCGGGGCTTCCGAGGAGGTCGGCTGGGAGATCAAGCGGATGGGGGTGAGCCGGGTGATGCTCATCTCGGACCCGGGCATCGTCAAGGCGAACATCACGCCCCGGATACAGGAGTTGATCGAAGCCGAGGGGATAGAGGTCGAGGTCTGGGACCGATCGCGGGTCGAGCCGACGGCGGACTCTTTCCAGGAGGCTGCGGACTTCGCCAAGGAGGGCAACTTCGATGGGTTTGTGGCGATAGGGGGCGGGTCGAGTATCGACACGGCGAAGGTCTCAGATCTGATCGCTACGCACGGTGGTGAGATCATCGACTACGTCAACCCGCCCATCGGTGGCGGCAAGAAACCGCCCTCGCCCCTGAAGCCGTTGCTCGCTGTACCCACTACCGCCGGTACGGGTGCCGAGGCGACTACGGTGGCGATCCTGGATATCCCGGACCAGAGGGTGAAGACGGGGATCTCGCACGCTTACATGAGACCTGATCGCGGCATCGTGGACCCGCTGCTTACCATGAGCATGCCGTCTGAGGTTACCTCCTCTTGTGGCCTGGACGTTGTCTGCCACGCGGCCGAGTCCTACCTGTCAAAGCCCTACGACGAACGACCCAAAGTGGACAATCCGGACGAGAGGCCGCCGTACCAGGGTGCGAACCCGGTCGCGGACATGTGGAGCGCGAAGGCCCTGGAGTATGGTGGCAAGTATCTCCGGCGCGCCGTGAAGGATGGTGAGGATGTCGAGGCTCGGGGGGCGATGATGCTCGGCGCCTCGCTGGCGGGGATCGGCTTCGGCTCCGCGGGCGTCCACATCCCGCATTCCTGCGCTTACCCCATAGCCGGTCTCAAGCACGAGTATCAGCCACCCGGCTATCCGCTGGACCACCCGCTCGTGCCGCATGGATGGTCGGTCATCGTCACGGCTCCGGCTGCGTTCCGGTTCACCTACGACGCCCAGCCCGAACGACATCGTTACGTCGCCGAGCTGCTCATCGGCGAGAAGATAGAGAATGCCGACGAGAACACGCTGCCGGAGATCCTCATCCAGCTCATGAAAGACGTGGGAGCGCCCAGGGGCGTCCGGGAGTTGGGGTACGATGAGGGGGAGATCGACCAGCTGGTGGACGGGGCGATGAAGCAACAACGGCTCCTGGTAGGGGCGCCTAAAGAGGTGACGGAGGAAGACCTCGCGAACATACTGCGCGAGTCGATGGAGAACTGGTAAAGGGGGATCGAAAGATGGCGCAAGACTTGAGGCTCTACATGATAAGTGGCGGGAGCTTGAAGACGCAGGTGCAGTACATAAAGATGAACCAGGGACTCGGGGACCCGTACGAGATACCGGTCCCGTATTTCCTGATCACGCACCCCAGGGGCAACGTGCTCTACGACGGCGGCAACGCCCTGGAGGTTGCCCAGGATGTGCGTGCCCACTGGGGCGCCGTTGCGGACGCCTACGAGCCGGTAATGTCGGAGGATGACTTCGTCGTGAACAGGCTGCAGGCAATGGATATAGATCCGGCCTCGGTGCGCTACGTCGTGCAGTCGCACTTGCACCTCGACCACTCTGGCGCCATAGGGCATTTCCCGAATGCGGAGTACGTGGTGCAGCGGCGCGAGCTCGAGTACGCCTATACCCCCGACTGGTTCCAGAAGCCCGCCTACATCCGTCAGGACTTCGACCGGGACGTGAACTGGCTCTTCCTGGACGGCGAGAACGACGACGGCTACGACCTCTTTGGGGACGGCATGTTGAAGACGCTGTTCACGCCAGGGCACGCGCCGGGGCACACCTCACTCGTCGTCAACCTGGAGGAGTCCGGGCCGATGATGCTCGCCGCCGACGCCGCCTACACGAGGGACCACTACAACAACGAAGCGCTTCCCGGCCTGCTCCACTCGGCCTCCGACTGCGCGAGTTCTGTGCAAAAGATCCGTCGAGCCGTCGACGCTTTGGGCGCCACGGTCGTAACCGGGCACGACCCCGACGAGTGGCCGAACTTCAAGAAGGCGCCGGAGTTTTACAGCTAGTTAGCCACCCGGCCGGTCAGTAAAAGGGGCTGGCACCGAAACCACCGCGCGGGCGTGGCGTCTATCCTCCGGGATGGCGCCCGCGCGTGCCATCTGGAAACTCGCGGAGCTTTAACCTATACTAAGATGCTCAGCTTCACGGCACGGATCCGGCCGTTACGGGTCCATGATGTTCGTAGGTAACGACCGGAGGGTGGATGGTATTTCCTAATATGCCGACGTGGGCGTTCTCCTGGCCTTGACCTGTTCCTGAACCTGTTCCTCGTCGCCCACGAAGCTGAGGGGGGCGGGGTAGAAGCATGTTTACGTGTGGTGGGCTTGCATCAAGAACGCTCGTCTGCTCTAAACATCTACTTGTACTGGAGGACCTGGCTCATGCATGACGGTGATACCCTGCACGAGAAGTCTGGCAAGGCCAACTTCGATCTGATCTATGACCTGGAAGACCCCAGGGAGTACTTCAATGTTCTGGGAGAGTTTGGCTACTCTATCCCTCAACACGGCTATCGTCTCTTCTCCGCCCTTTTAGAGGCACGCCGCGAGGAGATTAGTGAGAGACCCTTACGCGTCGTGGACATCTGCTGCTCTTATGGGGTAAACGCCGCCCTCCTCAAGTACGAGACGACCCTCGAAGACCTCTACGCCCGCTACGGCTCCCAAGAGCTCTCCGGCTTCTCATGCGAGGAGCTTGTGGAGTCCGATGCCGCTTTCTATCGGGAGCGCCGGAGGGAGAAGGCGCCGGAGGTCGTCGGCTTGGACGTGGCCCGTAATGCGGTCTCCTATGGCATACGCTCCGGCATACTAGACGCCGGATTCGCTGAGAACCTGGAGGAGGACGAGCCGTCGGATGAGCTACGTCGAGCCGTCGTCTCAGGCGTTGACCTCCTCTCCGTAACGGGCGGGGTGGGGTACATCTCCGAGCACACCTTCCAGCGGCTGCTCGACTGCGCTCCGGGGGACCGAGCCCCGTGGGTCGCCGCCTTCGCGCTGCGCTGGGTCTCTTACGAGGAGATCTCCGAAGCCCTCTCGGCCTACGGGCTCGTCACCGAGAAGCTCGAAGGCCACACCTTCACGCAGAGGCGCTTCACCGGTGACGAGGAGCGCGAGTACGTCCTGGACGAACTCGCCAAGATGGACGTGGACACCACCGGTAAGGAGGACGAGGGGTGGTACCACGCCAACTTTTACCTCTCCCGCCCCGCCAAAGAGGCGGAGGTCCCGGTAGAGAAGTTGCTCGGTCTTTAGCGGTCAGGTTTCAGCAACTACCGGTAGTTTGTGGGAAGCGCAAATGGTAAGTGAAGTGGACCGGATTGATCGAGGCGGATGGGTTTTTCGGACAATACAACCTCTTCAGGAGGCGTCTTAGTGTGTCGTCCTGCATCGCACGAACTTACCAATAACTCCACTATCAAAGACAGGAGGTAGCAAATGCAGCGCAGTACCGACAGGTTCGAGGTCGTCGAGCAGAAGATCGGTTCAGGCCGCTGTGTGGTGCTTGACGGTGCCACGGGGACCGAGCTTCCCCGGGGGAGCTCGGCCAACGGCTCGGCGGACGAACGGCTGTGGGGCGCGGACGCGCTGGCGAGCAGCCCGGACTCGGTGCTCTCGGTGCATCGCCGCTACGCGGAGGCCGGCTGCGACGTCATCTCGACGGATACCTGGGGCCTGCCCAACGCGCTGCATGACAGTTCCAAACTCTGGGAGGCTACGGGCCCCGTTCACTGGATGGATCTCGCGCGACGCGGGATCGGGCTCGCGCGCCGGGCGGCGGCTGATGCCGGGCGCGCCGACGAGTGTGCTGTCGCGTTTAGCCTGAGCGGCGAAATCGACACCCCGGAGGGCCAGGAGACGATCCGCCTTCTCGCCCGTATATTCGAGGAGGAGCCCCCCGACCTCGTTCTCGTCGAGACACTCTCGCTCGTGCGCCCCTCGACCTATGAGACGGTCGAGCGGCTGCTGGAGACGGGGTTGCCGATCTGGCTGAGCTTCCGTCGGTGCCGCCACGGCTTGTGCGGGGTCTTTGGCGAGCACTGGGGTGGCCCGGAGGGCGACTCTTTTGGCCGGGCCGCCCGCCGATTCGAGGAGATGGGTGTCGGGGCGCTGCTCATAAACTGTATCCCGCCGGACCACGTGAGCGGGATGCTGCCCTGGCTTAGGGACTTTACCGACCTTCCGCTCGGCGTCTACCCCAACCTCGGGTATCTTTCGCAATCCGGATGGTTGTCCGATGCTGGTGTAGGCGGTCCCGAGTACGCGGAGATGGCGCTGCGCTGGCGAGAGGAGGGGGCGCAGATTGTCGGCGGCTGCTGCGGTGTCGGTCCCGAGCACATCGAGGCCGCCCGGGAGGCGCTCGCCGATACCGAGCCCGGAGATGATCGCCGGCCGGAGGATCCACTGGAGCTTGATGGCGCCTTGACGCTAGAGGCGCGAGCCTCCCAGCCGGCGCCCCGCTGGACCGACGCGCGGGGGCACAGCCTCTTCCCGCTCGAGTTCCCCGACATCGTTTGTGAGCCGGGGGTGTTCGTCCCCACCCAGGGCAGCTTTTTCGTGTGGCGCCACCTCTTCAAAGAGGGCGTTGGCGCCGGGCGGCGCTGCCTGGACGTTGGTTGCGGCACCGGCCTTCTGACAGTGCAGCTCGCGTTCAACGGGGCCACACAAGTACATGCAATCGACCTCGAAGAGCGCGCCGTCGCCAACGCGCGGGCTAGCGCCTTTCGCAACGGGGTCAGCGATCGGGTGACTGCGGAGAGCGTCGACCTCTATCCGTGGGTCCCCGAGGAGCGCTACGAGGTAATCGTCGCGAGCCTCTACCAGATGCCGGTAGACCCGTTCGAGCAGGGCGTTACCCACCGCCCGCGCGACTACTGGGGCCGCGGCCTCCTCGACCACCTTATCCGCAAGCTGCCGGAGGCTCTGGCGCCCGATGGCGTCGCCTACCTCCTGCAGTTGTCGATCCTCGGCCAAGAACGAACCGCGGAGCTCCTCGACGAGCGAGGCTTAGCGGGGCGCGTCGTCGACTTCGGCTTCTTCCCGTTCACCGAGCCGTTTCGCGAGCAGCGGGAGCAGATCCTGCGCGTGGAGGACTTCTCCGACGCCTATCATCTCACCTTAGCCGGCGAGGACGTGATGGTAGCCTACCTGCTCGAGATCACGCACAAGCACCCGGCGTAGGAAGGTCGCCGCGTTGAGAGCACCGGACGCCGCTCTCAACGCGGCGCTGGCCGATGGCCCCGTAAGCCGGTAGCTTCCGCACTGTGACGCGAGCGGCCCCGAGGCTCGCGGGCGAAGAAGGGGCAGGACCGACGAAAACCGATAGCTGTCGGCTATCAGCCGACAGCTATCTCATGCCGTTGCGAAACGGCCTACGGTCTGCTCGGGGCGTACGTCGCCGAGGTAATCGGCGAAGATGCGATAGTAGGCAACCTCCTCGCGGGTGCGCAGAGGGGGCTCGACCTCCTGGCTCTCGCTCTCGAACTCCTCTTCGGTGACGCTCTCCTCCATCTTTTGCTTGAGGACCGTAACGGCACCGGAGCCGTCGCCGAACTGGGCCTTCTTGCGCCAGAGGAAGTCATCGGGGAGCCAGCCGTCGAAGGCCTGGCGGAGGAGTCGCTTCTCGGGCTGGCCTTTGCCGGCTAGCTTCCAGCCGGCGGGGAGGGAGAGACCAAGCTTGATCATGTCTAGCTCCAGGAACGGGACCCGGGCTTCGAGACCGTGAGCCATCGTTACCCGATCTCCGCGCTGGAGGTTCAGGTTGTGCAGGCCCTCGATAGTGCGGACCAACTCTTCGTGCAGGTCCTCTTCGGTCTCGAAGTCTTCAAGGTAATCGTAACCCGCAAAGATCTCATCCGCACCCTCGCCGGTCAGGACGACCTTGACGTGCCTCGCCGCGAACTCCGCGAGGATGTAGTTGGGCACCGCGCTCCTTACGAGCGACGGGTCGAAGTTCTCGATAACCCGCACGACCTCCGGCAAGACCTCCAACGCGTCCTCGGCCGTGTAGATCTTCTCGTAGTGCTCGGTGCCGAGGTGCTCGGCGACGGCCCGGGCCGCGAGGAGGTCCGGGGAGTCTTCGAGCCCCACCGCGAAGGTCTTGAGCTTCTCGCCGCGCTTCTCGTACCAACGGGCGGCGATGGCGGCTATGAGGCTGGAGTCGAGGCCGCCGGAGAGGAAGACGCCGACCGGCACGTCGCCCATCATCTGCCCCTCGACGGTCTCTATGAGCTGGTCCCGGACCCTCGTGAGGATCTTCTCGGGGATCTCGGCTCCGGGTTCGGAGGGGCCGTCGAACTTCTCCAGCTTCTCCGGGTCGCGGGGGACGGCTGCCAGGAAGCGCACGAGGCCACTCTCGGGGGTCCAGTAGTGGCCGGGGGGGAAGAGCTCGGCGAGCGGCAGCCAGTCCTCGTCGTAGGCCCCGAGCTCGGAGGCGAACCGGATCCGGCCGTCCCGGCAGGCCCAATAGAGGGGTTTGATGCCTACAGGGTCGCGGGCGGCGACGAAGCGACCGTCCTCCCCGGCTATGATGAAGGCGTACATACCGTGTAGCTTCGAGAAGGCGTCTGCTCCCTTCTCGTTGAAGAGGTGCAGAGCCACCTCGTTATCCGAGCGGGTGCGGAAACGGACGTGCGGGAGGGTCTCGCGCAACTCTTCGTGGTTGTAGATCTCACCGTTCCCAACCATGAACAGGACGCCGGACTCGGTCTTGAGCGGCTGCTTGCCGCCCTCCACGTCCACGATGGAGAGCCGCCGGTGCCCGAGCCAGTTGCCGGCGACCTCGATGTCTCCCTCGCCATCCGGCCCCCGGTGGGTGAGACGCTCCAACATACGCTCCGCGTCGTCGGGCTCGATTTCCCCATAGCTACCGGCGATTCCACACATCTGGCCTTATGCTCCTCTCGGTTATCCGGGCCGCCGCAACCGCCCCTATGAAAGATTCGGGAGGGCGGGGGTTGCCCCTCTCCATCCGTCCCGTTTATGCAACTACGAAGCATATATTGCCTGCAAGGACGGGTTTTGTCAATCGTACAGGCGGATAAGTGGCCGCAGTGGTGTGCGTTGGATCTTTGTCCTTCAGGCCGATTCGCGGGGGTCATCGGAAGAATAAGATACGGCGCAGCTTTCGAAACCGTAAAGGATTACGAAGTCTGGGTTGTGAGGGCTGTCGACGGCGAAGCGGAGGAGAGGAGTGAGCATGGCGCAGGTAATACACGGCGAGTTCGGGCTCGGCATCGGGACAGTTGTTCCACAGCCCTCTGCGCCGGCGCTCTGGAACCGGTCGGTCGTGGCCCTCAACTTGACCCCGGAGCCTGGGGACGTGGGGGGGAACCTCCTCCTCGCGGAGAGGGCTATAAGGGAGGCCAGGCGCGCGCACCCGGACCTCGGGTGGGTCGTCTTGCCGGAGCTCTTCACCTCCGGGTACTCGGACCTCGCCTCGGTCCACCGTTACGCCGAGGATGCCGAATGGGGCAAGAGCTCCCGCTTCTTCGTCTCTCTGGCCCGCGAGCTCGGGATATATATAGCGTACGGCTTCCCCGAGCGGCTGCCAGGTACCGTGGGGGCTGTGGGCGTCTGTGACAGCGCGAACCTCGTGGGGCCGGAGGGTGTGGTGCTCACGTACCGCAAGAGACACCTCGTGCGGAGTATTCAGGAGCATCATGTCTTCGTTCCGGGGACGGAGCTACCTGTCGTGGAGGCCGGCGGTATGCGGGTGGCGCTCGTGATCTGTTGGGATATTGGGTTCCCGGAGGTCGCGCGGGAGGCGGCGCTCGCGGGGGCGGACCTGATCCTGGCTCCCGCCGGATGGAGGGAGCCGTGGGGTGCACAGTACGAGCTTTCGTGCGCCGCGCGCGCCCTGGACAACGCTGTCTACCTGGCGAGCGCCAACCAGATCGGCGTCTATCCCGAGGCGCGGTTCCATACCCCCGGCCACGTCTACGGCCCCGATGGGCTGCGCGTCTCTACGGAAGAGGGCGAGCGGAGCGCTGGCCAGATAGACTCGGGCCTCCCCGCGCAATGGAAGAGGTTCTACGGTAGCACCTACCTCGACGAAACAACTCCTCTGGAGGTCTGCTCCTAGAGACCGGGCTCGCCGGAGAGGCGCGTCTCGCGCACCGGATGGCCAGCCGGAAGACGGAGACCTCGATGCTACTACTCGGGCTTCTCCTGCTTCGCTGACAGAGGCAGGAGTAAGTCCAAGCGTAACATACAATACATAATTTTGTTGCACACACGCATTCCTGTATACTTACTACCGTCGAGAGGGAGGCCTTCGGGGCATCTTTATGGTGGCAGCCTGCAATGAGAGGAGCCGGTAGCATGGTTACGTATAAACGGAGGTGGCAGGCAGGGCATGTCGTTCCTTAGCTACCTATCTAGTCGCTGGGACCATATCCTAGAGTTAGCTATTGCGCACGCCCAGGTCGTGTTCATCTCGTTGTTGATCGCTACGGCGATAGGGGTGACGGTCGGTGTGCTCGTATATCGTAGGGAGCGGACCGCGGAGGTGGTGTTGGCAGTGACCAGCACCTTCCTGACCATCCCTTCCTTCGCGTTGTTCGGGCTCTTGCTCCCGGTATTTGGGCTTGGTTGGACGCCGACGGTCTTCGCGCTGGTCATCTACGCGCTCCTGCCGATAGTACGCAACACGGTCGTCGGATTGCGTAGCGTGGACCCGGCGATAGCGGAGAGCGCGCAAGGGATGGGGATGAGCCGCTGGATGCGGCTGTACAGGATCGAGCTGCCGCTCGCGTGGCCGGTGATAATAACCGGCATAAGGGTCTCGACGCTCATTATCGTCGGTATCGCTGCGATCGCCGCTTACGTGAACGGTCCGGGGCTCGGGGAGGACATCTTCCAGGGCATCTCCCGTATCGGGAGCGCCGTGGCCCTCAACCTGGTGCTCGGGGCAGTGTTAGGGATAATAGTGCTCGCCCTGATCTTCGACGGTTTCTTCGCGGTGCTCGGAAAACTCACTACTTCGCGAGGTTTACATGACAGATAACGGCTCTAGAAACTACGGTTCGGCGGGAGTGGCGGAGCCCATGATCCGGCTGGAGAACCTGACGAAGGTCTTTCCCGGGCAGCAGCAGCCGGCAGTGGAGAACCTCTCACTGGAGATACCGGAGGGCGAGATCGTGGTCTTTGTCGGGCCTTCGGGATGCGGCAAGACCACGACGATGAAGATGATCAACCGGATCATCGAGCCATCATCCGGCAGGATCTTTTTGCAGGGTGAGGACGTGACAAAGGTTAACGGCGACAAGCTCAGACGCCGCATAGGCTATGTAATCCAGCAGATCGGGCTCTTTCCGCATATGACCATCGCCGAGAACATCGCGACGGTCCCGAAGATGCTCGGCTGGGACAAGAAGCGCATCTCTGACAGGGTGGACGAGCTACTGGAGACGGTCAGTATGGACCTGTCTTACCGGGAGCGCTACCCTAAGGAGCTCTCCGGCGGCCAGCGTCAGCGCATCGGGGTCGCACGCGCGATGGCTGCCGACCCGCCGGTCCTGCTCATGGACGAGCCGTTCGGGGCGATAGACCCGATCACGCGCGAGAGGCTACAGAACGAGTTCTTGAGGCTGCAGGAAGAGATAAAGAAGACCATAGTCTTCGTCACCCATGACATAGACGAAGCGATAAAGATGGGCGACCGGATCGCGATCCTCCGTACGAGGTCCAGGATAGCCCAGTACGATACCCCGGAGCGTATCCTGACTGACCCCGCCGATGAGTTTGTCGAGGACTTCATTGGCGCCGGAGCATCCATAAAGCGGCTGAGCCTAAGCCAGGTTCGGGACATAAAGACGGTCGACTGGCCGGTCGCCTTGCTCTCCGAGGGCCGCGAGGCCACGCGAAAGCTGTTGAGGAATACGGGCAAGGACTACGTGCTGCTGCTCGACGACCGCCGCCGCCCCAGGCGGTGGGTGAGCGTGGACGACGTCGCGCATGGTGGTCCTCTCGATGAGGCAGGTTGGCCGGCGGTCGCTGTAGTCGAGGAAGGCTCCAGCCTGTACAGCGTGCTGGACACTATGATCACCTCCTACAAGGGCTCGGCAGTAGTTGTGGACGGCGAGGGCCGCTACGCGGGCGTGGTGGATTTCGACACGGTCCTCGAAGCTATAAACTCCATGCGTCCCCTTGAGCAGCAGCGTCCCGAGCTAGCTGGAGACGCCACCGCCGAGCGTAGGGGCCGGTAGATGGCGATCGCCCCGGCCAAGACGGGAGGCTCTCTGCCTCGTTGGGTGGGCTACCTGACGAAGCCCGTCCTTCTCGGGCTGGCTTGCCTGGCGCTGTACCTGTGGATTAGCGGCCTGGAGCTCGACAGCATTGAGGCTCGTGAGCTGAACGCGGAGACCATCACCCAGCGCTTCGTCGAGCACCTAAAGCTCACCGCCGCGGCTACGGTGGCCGTCGTCGTGCTGGCCGTCAGCGCGGGCGTGCTGCTCACCCGGCCGTTCGCCCGACGGATCTCGCCTTTCTTAGTAAACACAGCCAATATTGGTCAAGGCTTGCCGTCAATCGGCGTGCTCGCGTTGCTGGCGATATTCTTCGGACTCGGCTTTCGTTACGCCCTGATAGGGTTGATCGCTTATGCGTTCTTGCCGGTGTTGCGGAACACGATGGTGGGGTTGAGGCAGGTAGACCACAACGTGATCGAGGCTGGTCGGGGGATGGGGATGTCCAAGAACGCGGTGCTGTTTCGCATCGAACTGCCGCTCGCCGTCCCGATCATGCTCGCTGGTATCCGGACTGCGCTGGTGATTACCATTGGTACGGCCACGCTGGCGACTTTCATCGGGGCTGGAGGTTTGGGCGCCCTGATCGAGACTGGCATCTCCCTGAACCGCACGCCGGTCCTCGTCACCGGCGCTGTACTGACCTCGGTTCTGGCCCTGTTAGTTGACTGGCTGGCAGGCGTGGCCGAGGATATCCTGCGGCCGAAGGGGTTGTAGCAAGTCCCCCTCGGGACATAGTGTAACCGGCCTCTGGCCTCTAGAAGAAGGAGCTGTAGATGTTGGAAAGACCCGTTAGTCTGTTGAGGTCACTGGCGCTGGTCGCCGTTGCGGCGATGATCGCCGTGGGTTGCGGAGGCGGAGGCGAAGGCGGAGGCGGAGGCGGCAGCATTGGCCAGGGCTACGACTTCTCCGGTCAGGAGTATACCGTGGGCTCCAAGGAGTTTACCGAGCAGCTCGTGCTCGGGAACATAACCAAGCTGGCCCTGGAGGAGTCTGGGGCGACGGTGAACGACCAGATCGGGCTCGCGGGTTCGGACGCCGTGCGCACAGCTATGGAGTCCGGCGAGCTTGATATGTACTGGGAGTATCTGGGGACGGGTTGGATCAACATACTCGGCGAGACGGGTAGCATCCCAGAGCCCGCATACGAGACCGTGGCTGAGCGCGACCTCGAAGAGAACAACATCCACTGGCTCGAGCCCGCGCCGGAGGAGAACAGCTATGCCATCGCCACCAACCGCGAGACCGCCGATGCGTACGGCCTCTCGACGCTTTCGGATTTGGAGTCGTTTATAGCGGAGAACCCGGACGAGGCCTCGATCTGTGTCGGCAGCGAGTTCGCGGTGCGCGACGACGGGTTGCCGGGTCTGCAAGAGGCCTACGGGTATGAGTTCCCCGACATCCAACGTATCCAGGACGGCCTTGTCTACGATCAAGTCGCCAACGGCGAGGGGTGCAACTTCGGCTCGGTCTTTACGACGGACGGACGCATCGCCAACCTTGACCTCGTGCTCCTCGAAGACGACCAGGAGTTCTTCCCCGCCTTCAACGGGGCGCTCACTATGCGCCAGGAGGTGTTTGAGCAGAACGAGCAGATCGCAGACCTGTTCGGCGAGATCTCCCCGCTTCTCACTACCGAGCAGATGCAGCAGCTCAACCTGGAGGTCGACGTAAACGGCGTACCCCCTGAAGAGGTCGCCGAGACGTTCCTGCGCGATAATGGTCTCATCGGCTAGGACACGGTGATCGAGGGAGAGGGAGCGTCGGCGCTCCCTCTCTCGGCTTGAACTATGTATTCGCCGCCAGGGGCACAAACACTATAAACTTACCCCTAGTTCGTCTCGTTAGTAACCAGAGGGGAGTTTACGTAACGTGCTAGATCTGGATACCTCTCCAACCCAGAAGCTCCGCGCTGCCCTCGACGGCAAACTGCGCGGGTACCTTCGTACCGATCCGGCCGCCCGCGCCCTGTGGGCCACGGACGCCTCCATATACCTCAGGAGGCCAGCTGCCGTCGCCGTCGTCCGCTCCGAGGAGGACATCCGCAGGACCCTCGACGCGGCCCGCGAGATAGGACTCTCCATCACCCCGCGCGGCACCGGCACGTCTCTGGCCGGCCAGGCTACCGCACCCGGCATTGCCCTCGACACCACCCTGATGCAGGAGGTGTTCGAGGTTGACCTGGAGAACGGGACGTGCTCCGTGGAGCCAGGCGTGATACAGGGGGAGCTAAACGCCCTCGTCGAGCCGCACGGTCTCGTCTTCGGGGCGGATACTTCGACCTCTGACGTGGCTACTCTTGGCGGCATGATCGGCAACAACTCCGCTGGGATGCGCTCGCTCGTCTTCGGGACGACGGCGGATCAGATCCTCTCCCTGCGCTGCGTCCTCGCAACGGGCGAGACCGTAGAGCTAAAGCCACTTTCTAGAAGCGAGGCCGAGAGGCGCTCCCGGGGCAACGGCGCGGAGGCCCGGCTCTTGAAGAACGCCCTGCAAGTGGGCGAGCGGTACGCCGACGAGATAAAGCGCCGCTACCCGAAGCTGATCCGGCGCGTCTCCGGCTACGGTCTCGATGCTCTCATAGACCCTGATACCATCGACCTCAACAGGCTCGTGTGCGGATCGGAGGGCACGCTCGCCGTTATAACCCGGGCGGAGCTTCGGTTGCAGCATCTCCCGCCCCAGCGCGCGCTCGCCTCGTTCCAGTTCGACTCTTTAGCCGCCTCCGCCCGCGCCACGGTAGAGCTTCTGGAGGAGGACCCGTCCGCTATAGAGCTCCTCGACGACGTGGCCATAGGCCGCGCCCGCGGCGCGCCCGCCTACAAGGGCTCGACCCACTTCGTCCAGGGGGACCCGAAGGCCGTGTTGCTCGTCGAGTGGAGCGGGACCCAGGAGGAGTTGGACGAACGCTTCGATAAGCTCGACGAGCTGGCGAAGAGGGTTGGGGCGTCGGTCGCGGTACCCTTGCGGACGAACGATGAGATGGCCCAGACGGTCAAGCTGCGGAAGTCTATCTTGCCGCTACTTCTTGGAACGGCGGAGAAGGACAAGCCGGTCGCGTTCGTCGAGGACGCGGCGGTACCGCCGGACCGGCTGGAGGAGTTCGTGACACGGTTCG
>CADCVG010000095.1 GCA_902806075.1 uncultured Rubrobacteraceae bacterium | reverse complement strand
ACGGCTCCCCTGGGGTCGAAGAAGCCCCCACGACCAGGTGTCCACGGGGTCCCGCATGCCGGGCCATCTCGTTTTCGAGTGCCGAGATCTCACCCAGAACCTGCCGCGCGTGATCTGCGAGGGCCTCGCCCGCCGGTGTCGCCCGCGTCTGACTACCACGCACCAGCAGCGTAACCCCGAACCTCTCCTCCAGGGCGTGTAGATGGTTGGACACCGCAGGCTGCGTCATCCCCAACTCCCGCCCGGCCGCCGAGAGCGAACCGTGATCCAGTATGGAGAGAAAGACGCGCAGACTCTGAATGCTGAGAGACATCACGTTAAAGTATCACGGAAAAATTATGTAATCAATAAGTGATCCGTGCGAGAGTGAGCTGTACGCTCAGGAGCGGTTGGGGAGGCTCTGCCGACCCTTGCCCCTATTTTTGTACACATCGGCGTCTCGATGAGGTCTTCGGGCCTGTCTTGGGCCGGGGCGCCAAAAGCTAAGCCGGTGCTCGCGGCAATGGAGGCCTCGCCGCCGGGGAGGGAGAAAGGCTCCCACGGCTCCTCCTTTATGCGGTCGGCGACCAGTGGAGCCTCGTCCAGTCACGTCCTCGAACAGGACGATGACTCGTCCCCGCCAAGCCTGGCGGCAGTGTCTACCTGCTTCACACTGGTCTCTGCCCCGTGGTCCGCCCGGCGCTCGCGACTGCCTCTAACTCATCCTGGCGACTGCGTTCGTAAGCCAGTCTCGGGCCGCCTCGATCTCCGCTGGCCCGATCCCATGCCCTCCAGGCTGCCAGTCCAGAGTGACCTCCGCCCCGGCCTCTTGCAACAGCTCCGCGAGCCTCTCGGTGTTCTCCGCCGGCACGATAGGATCAGACCTCCCGGCGGCCAGGTAGACGGGCGTGCCCGAGAGGTCCGGCGTCGTCTCCGGCTCGAATGGCGTCATCGCCCGCAGCAACACCGCCCCGGCGAGCAGACCCGGATGCAGAAGCAGCAGGCTCGCCGCGATGTTCGCCCCGTTGGAGAAGCCGACCGCGAACAGCCTCCTCGGGTCGATACCGTACTCGTTCACGGCCGCCTCGACGAACTCCGCAAGCTCGTGAGTGCGCTCTCGCAGGTCCTCCTCATCGAAGACGCCCTCGGCGAGCCGCCTGAAGAAGCGGGGCATCCCGTGCTCCAGCACCCTGCCGCGCGGGGAGAGGAGCGCGGCCCTCTCGTCGAGCATCCGCCCAACGGATAAGAGGTCGTTCTCGTCGCCGCCGGTGCCGTGCAGGAGCAGCAGTGCCGGGGCGCTCTCGTCTCCGGCGGGGACGAAGCGATGGACGAAGCCGAGGTTTTCAGTCACGGTCCTAAACCCTCTCTCTCGGTGGGTGGATGGGAGGGAGGGATCGTTCGATCTCCGCCCGCCGCCTCTCAAGCCAGGGTGGGAGCTTCAGGCTCTCTCCAAGGTGGTCCGGGTCCTCGTCCACGGCGAAGCCGGGCGGGTCCGTGGCGATCTCGAAGAGCACCCCGCCGGGCTCGCGGAAGTAGATGGAGTGGAAGTAGCTCCGGTCGAGGACGGGTGTGACGTGGAGCCCGCGAGCCTCTATCTCCTCGTGCCACGCCTCCTCGGTCTCGTCGTCAGGCGCCCGCCAAGCGACGTGGTGTGTCGTCCCGACCGCCGTCTGTCCGGGCGCCCCTTCCGGCAGGGCCAGGACGTCCGCGAAGCTCCCACCGGAGCCAGTTGAGAGGTAGCGTGTCCGTCCATCCTCCTCGCCTGCCTTCTCGAAGCCCAGGAGACGGGTGAGGATGTTCTCCGTCACCTCGCCCGACTGCTCCGAGAGCGTCACGCCGGGGATCCCCCGGATCGCGTGCTCGACTGGCACCGGGCTTCCCGCCCAGGCCTCCCCTTCTTCCCTCCCGGGTCCGGCCACGATCTCGACCGCCAGCCCGTCGTGGTCCTCGAAGGCCAGGACCGTCTCGTCGAAGCGCCGCTCCGGCTTCGCGAAGCGGACGCCGTGTTCCACGAGCCGCTCCGTCCAGTAACCCAAAGAGTCCTCCGGCACCGAGAACGAGGTCGCGCTCACCTGCCCGGTCCCAGTGCGGCCCCGCGCCGCGCCCGGCCAGGAGAAAAACGTCATGATGGTTCCCGGGTTCCCCGTCGCGTCCCCGTAGTAGAGGTGGTAGCTCCCCGGGTCGTCGAAGTTCACCGTCTTCTTAACCAGCCTCAAGCCCAGGATGCCCGCGTAGAAGTCCACGTTCTCCTGCGGGTCCCCGGCGATGGCCGTTACGTGGTGAAGACCTGCGAACTTGATACTCATGGCGCTCCTCCTGCTCGTCCCGGACCGTCGCCGCGATAGTCTAGCGCAACCGGCGTCGCAAAGGGTTCGGCTACCTTGACGCGGATTTCTACCCACCGTAGAGTAGCCTGTAGGGAAGCTGCGAGTAGTGTGGGGGCAGAGGGAGCCCCGCGTGGGGAAGCGGGGAGCCGGTGCCGAACGATTCGTAAATACTTCTCCGTGCAGGGTGTCAGGGGCACAGGGGATGCAAGCAGGCCGTATTGGGAAAGGCCGAGAAAGGACGGGGTATGGCAGGGGACTACGTGCTGGCGATAGACCAGGGGACCACGGGGACTACGGTCCTCGTCTTCGACCACGACGCGACGCTCGTGGGGCGAGCATACTCGGAGTTCACGCAGCACTATCCGCGGCCCGGCTGGGTAGAGCACGACGCGAACGAGATCTGGGACGTCTCAATGCGGGTCGTCGGGGAGGCCCTCGGCGACGCGCAGGTAAGCGCCCGCCAGCTCGCCGCCATCGGTATAACCAACCAGCGCGAGACCGCCGTCATCTGGGATAGGCAGACGGGTGAGCCCGTACACAACGCCATAGTCTGGCAGGACCGGCGTGGGGCGGAGATCTGTGACCAGCTCTCCGAGCAGGGCTACGACGAGATGGTGCGGGATAAGACCGGCCTCACCATCGACGCCTACTTCTCCGGTTCGAAGGTCAAGTGGATGCTGGACAACGTGGAGGGCCTGCGCGAGAGGGCGCAGAACGGCGATGTTGCTTTCGGCACCATAGACTCCTGGCTCGTCTACAAGCTCACCGGCGGGCGCGAGCACATAACCGACTACTCAAACGCCTCGCGCACCCTCATCTACAACATCTACGACCTCCGGTGGGACGACGAGCTTCTCGAGATGCTCACCGTGCCGCGCGAGATTTTGCCCGAGGTCAAACCCTCCTCCCACGTCTACGGCAACACCGACCCAGGGGCGTTCTTCCAGGCCGAGATTCCGGTAGGGGGTGTGATCGGGGACCAGCAAGCCGCCCTCTTCGGGCAGGCCGCCTACGAGAAGGGCCTCGCCAAGAACACCTACGGCACCGGCTCCTTCGCCCTTATGAACACCGGCGGCGAGCCGATGAGGAGCGAGGGCGACCTGCTCACGACGATAGCCTGGGGCATCGGGGACGAGCCCGTCCAGTACGCTCTCGAAGGCGCCATCTTTATAACCGGCGCCGCCGTCCAGTGGCTCCGCGACGGTCTAGGCGTAATACAGAACGCCGCCGAGACCGAGGAGTTGGCGAACAGCGTGGACTCCAACGACGACGTGTACTTCGTGCCGGCGCTCGTGGGCCTGGGCGCGCCGCACTGGGAGCCGTACGCCCGCGGCACCGTCGTCGGAATAACGCGCGGCACGACCAGGGCGCACCTCGCAAGGGCGGCGCTTGAGAGCATGGCGTACCAGACCAAGGACTGCGTGGATGCGATGGAGAAGGACTCCGGGATAAAGCTGCCTGAGTTCCGGGCCGACGGCGGGGCGGTGGCGAACGCCTGGCTCATGCAGTTCCAGGCGGACATCCTCGGGGTCCCGGTCGAGGTGCCGGAGATCACCGAGACAACCGCCCTGGGATCGGCGTACCTGGCGGGTCTGGCGACAGGGTTCTGGAACAGTGCCGACGAGCTCGCCGAGAAATGGAAGCTCGCGCGCCGCTACGAGCCCCAGATGGGCGAGGAGGAGCGCGAGCGGCTGCATGGGCGCTGGAAGGAGGCCGTCGAGCGATCCAAGAACTGGGCGCGCGAGGCGGTTGACTCGCCTCTCGGTTAGAGAGGGGAACGATGAAGAAGGTCATCAGCGCCTCGGACTCGTAAACGAGATGCTCAACGACAACGTGAACTTCGCACAAGGGGAGGAGGTCGCCGCGATGGGTAGCAGGCTCGGCGGAGCGCCGCTCATGGAGATCTACGTCGGGGAGCACACGACCTCGCTTGAGATGGCAGGGTTCCAGGTCTCGCCTCTCAAGCTCGACGACGGGATGAAACGGTGCCCCGAAACACCACGTGACGTGGCGGCGGGACGGCCATTCTAGAAAGGGAGATAAGATGGAAGTGTACTTAGCGGAGTTTGTGGGGACCCTCATACTTTGTTTACTGGGCAACGGCGTCGTCGCTGCGGTGTTGTTGCGCAAGTCGAAGGCGGAGAATTCCGGCTGGATCGTCATAACCTTCGGGTGGGGAATGGCCGTGGCGGTAGCGGTCTACGCAGTCGGAGCCATAAGCGGAGCCCACATAAACCCGGCAGTCACCGTCGGGCTGGCCTCTATTGGCGTCTTTCCCTGGGCGCAGGTTCCAGGCTACATAATCGCCCAGTTACTCGGCGCCTTTTGCGGGGCCGTACTCGCATACGTCGTTTATCTCGATCACTGGAAGGAGACTGACGATCCCACGCTAAAGCTAGGCGTCTTCTCCACCATCCCGGAGATTCGCAACACCGTCTCCAACTTCGTCACCGAGGTGATCGCGACTGCCATGCTGGTCTTCGGAGTGGTGGCCATCGTTGCCAACGCCAACAACTTTGCTGATGCAGACCTGGGCGCGATATTTTCCGTCGGTGTGGTTCCGTTAATTATCGGTTTTCTTGTGTTGAGCATCGGTCTGTCGCTTGGTGGACCGACGGGATACGCTATCAACCCAGCCCGGGATCTCGGCCCGCGGATTGCACACGCCGTGCTGCCGATTCCGGGCAAGGGCGGTTCGGACTGGTCGTATAGCTGGATCCCGGTTGTAGGGCCGCTTGTCGGCGGGGTTATCGGGGCCTTTCTGTACCAACTTCTCGGTTTCGGGAGCTGAAAGACCTGGGTATCGGGGACTCGGGTCCAAGGGTGGAGATTGGTTACGCGAAAATAGGTAGGATGGAGGAAGATCATGACTGAAGAAGGGACTGCTATTCCAGAGCCTGAGCGCTACTACGTGGAGCGCGTCTCGCCAGCGTCCGGAGAGGAGGGCCCCTCGGTGGCGGCACTTCAGGAGGCCATGAACGCGGGCACCCGGCAGAGTTGGAAGCTCGTCAGCGTGGTAAACGAACCGGCCGGCAGGGGCGTCCTACTGGTCTGGGATCAGCAGGGCTTCATCTCCGGTTAGTCGTTCCTCGATGACCGGAGCTTCCACGGAGTTGGACAGGTAATGGCGAAGTCTCCCGCCTCTATAGTCGAGGCGTTCGTCGTCAACGCCAAACGCGCCCCGGAGAAGACGTGCCTCCTCTTCGAAGGCGAACGGTGGACCTACGAACGCCTGCACAGGCGGGCCGAGACCTTTGCGGCAGCGCTCAAGTCCTGGGGCCTGGAGCCGGGCGAGCGTGTCGCGCTCTTTCTCGGTAACTCACCGGACCTCCTGGCAGCTTATCTGGGCACGCACCTGGCGGACGGCGTGGTGGTTCCGGTCAACACCCAGTATCGGCGGGGGGAGCTCGGGCACATCTTTGATGACGCCGGGGTGCGCCTCTGCCTCACCGACTGTGAGCGACGTCCAGAGCTCGACCGCGTGCGCGGGGACCTACCAGAGCTGAAAGCTGTCGTCGAGGTCGGGGAGGAGCTTGACGACTTTCTGAAAGGCGCCGGGAACCACGAACCCCGGCTACCAGACGGCGAGGACCTGGCGGTGATCGCCTACACCTCTGGGACGACCGGACGGAGCAAGGGGGCGATGCTGCTCCACCGCAACCTCGCCGCCAATGCGGAGGCCGTGTGCGATGCCTGGCGGTGGACTGCCGACGACAACCTGCTCCTGACCCTGCCGCTCTTCCACACGCACGGTCTCATGGTCGGCGCGCACGGTACGTTCTTTTCGGGGGCGAGCGCCGAGCTGCACCGTAAGTTCGACGCCGCTGGGGTGTATGACGCGCTGCTGGAGGGCTCGGCGACGATGTTCTTCGGCGTGCCGACGATGTACGTGCGCCTGCTCAGGGAGGCGCGGGGCCGTGACGAGAGGCCGCGGTCGTTGCGGTTATACGTCTCGGGGAGTGCGGCCTTGAGCCCTCAGGCGTTCGAAGAGTTCGAGGAGGTCTTCGGGGAGCGCATCCTGGAACGGTACGGGATGACCGAGACGATCATGAACACGACGAACCCCTACGAGGGGGAGCGCCGACCCGGTACGGTCGGTCGTCCCTTCCCCGGACAGGAGGCGCGGGTGGTGGACGTAAGGAGCCGGGAGCCTTTGCCGGCTGGGGAGGTGGGGGAGATCGAGGTCCGCGGCCCGCACGTCTTCAAAGGGTACTGGAAGCGGCCCGAGGCCACGGAGGAGGTCTTCGATAGAGACGGGTGGTTCCGTACTGGAGACCTCGGCTCGGTAAGTGAGGATGGGTATTACACCATCAGCGGGCGGGCGAAGGAGTTGATCATCTCCGGCGGCTACAACGTCTACCCGCGCGAGATCGAGGAGCTCCTCGAAGGGTATTCCGGCGTCTCTGAGGTGGCCGTGGTGGGCCTGCCCGACGAGGAGTACGGCGAACGGGTCGTCGCCGCCATCGTGCGCGATAACCGGGATCTCACCGAAGCAGAGATAATAGACTTCTGCCGGCAAGACCTCGCGGGCTACAAGAGACCCCGCGAGGTCGTGTTCGTGGACGAGCTGCCGCGCAATGCCCTGGGCAAGGTACAGAAACACCTGGTGCGCGACCAGCTTGTAGACTCAGAGGGGGAGTGAACCTCCCCGGGACCACGCTACACGGCTAGGAGCAGAGATGAACCGTCGCATACCGCAGGACATAGAGATATACCCCTTCGACTTGATTATCGTCGGGGCCGGTATCAACGGGGCCGGTATCGCCCGGGATGCGGCGATGCGGGGGCTCAAGGTCCTCCTCCTGGACAAGGGGGACGTGGCTAGCGGGACGACGAGCTGGTCTACACGCCTGATCCACGGTGGCCTGCGCTATCTCGAATACTACGAGCTCTACCTGGTCCACGAGTCGCTCTCCGAGCGCGAGAAGCTGCTGAAGATAGCGCCACACCTCGTCAGGCCCCTGCCGTTCATAATCCCCGTCTACGATTACTCGAAGCGCGGCACGATGCTCGTGAGGCTCGGCATGATCGGCTACGACTTCCTCTCGTGGAGCAAGTCGCTGGACAGGCACAAGATGCTCTCGCGCGAGGAGGTCCTCGAACGGGTCCCGGGCCTCGAACCCGAGGGTCTGCTCGGCGCGGCCATGTACTACGATGGCCAGGTCGAGTACGCCGAGAGGTTGGCGGTCGAGAACGCCGTCTCCGCCCGCGAGCACGGCGCAGTAGTCCTCACCTACGCAGGTGTGGACCGTCTCATCGTCGAAGACGGCAGCGTTGTGAGCGTCGAGTTTACCGACTTGCTCGGCGGCGGGAAGCATACGGTTCGGGCGCCGGTCACGGTGAACGTGGCCGGGCCGTGGGTGGATGAGGTGTTGCGGCGGATGGACTTTGCGGAGGAGCGTATGATCGGTGGCACCAAAGGGAGTCACCTCGTCGTGGACCCGTTCCCCGGCGCGCCCGCTGGCGAGGCCCTCTACGCCGAGGCAAAGGAGGACGGACGGCCGTACTTCATCGTGCCGTGGAACGGTCGCTACCTCATCGGCACGACCGACCTCCGTTACGAAGGAGACCTGGACGAGGTAGTAGCCAGTGAGGAGGAGATCGACTACCTCATCAACGAGACGAACACGGTGATCCCCACCGCCAACCTGACGCGCGAGAAGGTCCTCTTTACCTACTCGGGCATCCGTCCACTGCCGTACGAGCCCGAGGGCGCTGAAGGTGGCGTGACGCGGGGCCACCTCGTCTACGACCACGCCGGGCACGATCCGAGGATCGACGGTCTCGTCTCCATCATCGGCGGCAAGCTAACCACCTACCGGAACCTGGCCCGCGAGACGGTGAACGAGGTCTACGAGAAGCTGGGACGCAAGGCACCAGAGTGCCGCACGGGCGAATCGCCGCTCCCCGGCGGAGCCGCGCCCGACTTCGACGAGTTCACCGCCAACTTCAAGCTCACGAGCGGCCTCGCCGAGGAGCTGGCCGTCCGGCTCCTCAGACTCTACGGTGCGCGCGCCCCCGAGGTACTGGCCGAGGCCGGCGAGGACCACTCCCTGCGGGTACCTCTCGGGCCATCGGCCACCGTCGAGACGGGCATTATCGGGGCGGAAATTTTGTACGCTTTCCGCCGCGAGCTGGCCGAGAAGCTCGGCGACGTACTCCTCAGACGTTCGATGGTCGGGATGGGTCCCAGAGTCGGACTGGACGTGGATGAGGCGGCGGCACGGGTAGCTGTCAAACACCTCGGCTGGTCCCAGGAACGCGCCGACCGTGAGGTGAGGGAGTTCCGCGACTACGTCCGGCGCTACAAGCCAAGAGACCTCCGCGAGGGTGAGCTCACCAAGGCGTAGAGCGGTGTCCCCGGGCCGTCTTGCCTGACTTTAGCGTGTCGTGTTTCACGGGCATCGGGCGCGGGTACGGCTAAGAGCGTGCAGTAACGGAGCGAGAAGGAGGTTTCGGTTTGGAGACCGGACGCAGTAACGAAGGCATTCTCTCTGAGGAGATGGCTGAAAAGCGCGAGGAGATAATAGAGCTCCTCAAGACCGCCTACTTCGCCGAGCTAGAGACAGTTATCAACTACGTCACCAACTCTACCAACCCAGACGGGGTCAGGGCTCAGGAGATAAAGGAGGCCCTTGAGGAGGACATCCAGGAGGAGTTGGACCACGCCCAGCAGTTCGCCAACCGGATAAAGGACCTCTACGGGGTGGTGCCGGGCTCGATGGAGTTCAAGGCCGAGCAGACATTGTTGCAGCCGCCTGGGGAGCAGACGGACGTGGTACACGTAATAAAGGGCGTGATAGACGCCGAGACGAAGGCAATAGAGCTCTACACGCGCATAGTGGAGGTAACAGAGGAATCAGACCCAGTAACGCAGGACATGGTCATAGCGATTCTGCACGACGAGCAGGGTCATCGCAGGCTCTTCGAGGGCTTCCTCAAGGAGTACATCGCCGAGGGCAAGGCCTAGAGTAGCCGCAAGCCGCGGTTTCACGAGCCCGGTTCTCTAGAGGCCGGGCTTCTTCGTCTCCAAGAAACGACGCCGTTCTCGCTGCTGTCACATTCCAGGGATGGGCACGTTCTCGAAGTCTTCTTTACTCGCGCCGCAGTCGGGGCACTTCTCCGGCAGCTCTCCCTCGACGTTGTACCCGCAGACGGTGCAGGCCCAGTTCATCGGTTCAGCTTCGCCTCGGGCTTCGGGCTCCGGCTTCTCGCCGCCCACACCACGCACTTCGTCGGTCATATAGGTCTCCTCTCTACTCAGGATCAACGGACTCATTATGGCACCGAAGATGTGTCTTGGGGGTTTCTATACCCGGCCCCGCCGGACCTGTTATAGAGTAGTCTCTCTCTTCGACGGGTTTGCAACCATATGGCGGGTTGCCGTGCTATCGTCTTAATGTTGATTAAACTGGGTGACGAAACCAGCCGACGGGAGGGCCAAAGAAGATGAACCTGCGCCTCCTGGTGCTGGCGTTGGGGACCTTCGCGATCGGAACGGGCAGCTTCGTGTTCGCCGGGTTGCTCGGGGACGTAGCCGAAGACCTATCGGTCTCCGTGGCTACCGCCGGACAGTTGATCACCCTGTACGCCATCGTCTACGCTGTCGGTTCTCCGATACTCGTGACGATTACGAGCCGGGTTGGGAGGAAGCGGCTTCTCATCGTCTCCCTTGCCGTGTTTACCGGGGCCAACGTGGCCGCCGTGGTACTTTCCTCCTTTGGGCCGCTCCTTGCCTCCAGGGTGATAGCTGCATGCGGAGCCGCGATCTTTACCCCCACGACGGCGGTCGTCGCCGCGAGTCTGGCTCCCCCCGAGAGACGAGGCCGAGCCCTGGCTACCGTCACGGGCGGGCTGACGATCGCGTTCGCATTTGGTATCCCCTTGGGCACCCTGGTTGGCGACTACTTCGGCTGGCGGGCAGCCTTCGTGCTGGTGGGCGTGCTTGGGGCCGTCGCGCTGATCGGCATAGCGGTGCTCCTGCCGGCCATCGAGAATCCTTTACCCGTGAGCTTGCGGGAACGTCTGGGGGTCGTGCGGCAACCCGCCGTCGTCGCTGCTCTAAGCCTCACCGCCATCGGGCTCGGGGCCGGTTTCGTGGTGTTCACGTATATAGGCCCGCTCATGGGGGGAATTACAGGCTACGGGGGGAGGGGAATAAGCGGGATGCTCCTGCTCTTCGGGCTGGCCGCTATAGCGGGCAACGCCCTTGGGGGTTACGGCGCCGATCGCTGGGGCTACGGGCGAAGCCTGGCCGTGATCTTCGCCGTCGTCACGCTCTCGCTGCTGGCTCTCTCGCTCCTTATGCCGGTGGCCGGCTCTCTTCTGGCGGTCGTCGGGGCGGGGGTGGCGCTGGTAACCTGGAGCGTGGCCGGATGGGCGATCACGCCTTTCCAACAACACCGGCTTCTAGAGCTGGCTCCCCGGCAAGGGAACATCGTTCTCTCCCTCAACGCCTCCGCCATTTACCTCGGCCAGGGCGTAGGCGCGGGTCTCGGAGCCCTTGCCCTAAGCTATGGCTCTCTGGCCTCCCTGGGGTGGGTGGCCGCCCTCTACGCCGCGGTCGGACTGGTCGTGCTGGCGTTCGAGATGCGCACCGGAGGTTCGAAAAGCAAGTGCCCGGACTGAGCGCTCTACTTCCGCCACTCGCGCGAGATGCCGACCTCTACCTCGGTCGGGACCTTTTTGAGGAGCACGGCGCCTGCCCTGTTCATGGCGTCCTTCACCTTTTCGGCGACATCGTTGGCGATCTCCTCGGCGCACTCGACGACGAACTCGTCGTGGATGCTGTTTATGAGCCGGGCGTCGAGGCCCGCAAGCTCCTCGCGCACGTAGACGAGGGCGAGCTTGGCGATGTCGGCCGAGCTGCCTTGAATTGGATAGTTCATCGCCTCGCGCCGCATTCCGCCCTTCGCTATCGAGTCGAGCCCCGAAGGGTCCGGGAACTTGCGCACCCTTCCGGCGAGCGTCCTTAAAGTACGGCTCTTCATCGCCTTGCTTGCTGTGCTCTGCAGGTAACGTTGTACCTTCGGGTAGTTGGCGAAGTACTCGTCTATGAGGGCGCGGGCGTGGTCGTCATCGGTGCCTAGCTGGGCGGAGAGGCTTTTGGCGCCCCTGCCGTACATCAGGCCAAAGTTTATCCTCTTGGCCGCCGAGCGCTGGTCCTTCGTGACCGCATCCTGCTGGATACCGAACATCGTCGCCGCTGTCATCTTGTGCAGGTCCTCGCCCTGCTGGAAGGCCCGCACGAACTCCGGGTCGCCGGAGACCTCGGTGAGGATCCTCAGCTCGATCTGGGAGTAGTCCGCGATCACGAGCACGTTCCCCTCCTCCGCGACGAAGCAGCTGCGGAACTCGTCCTCGTGCGGTATCTGCTGGACGTTCGGGCTCGTACAGGCAAGCCTCCCGGTCGGGACGCGGCATTGAAGGAAGTTGGCGTGGATGCGGCCCGTCTTCGGGTGGATGAAGCTCGGGTAGGTTTCGAGGTAGGTGCCGAGCTTCTTCTGGAGCTCGCGGTAATCGAGGAGCGCGCGGGCCGCCGGATGGTCCACCTTCAAGAGCGTCCAGACCTTCGTGTCGGCGAGCTCGATGCCTAAAGAACGGAAGGCGTCGGTGATCTGCTTGGGGCTGTTCAGGTTCAGCCGCGGCCCCAACCCCTCTAAGGGCAACATCCCCTCCGGCTCCGGGAACTGGGCATCCAGCCTCAGCGCCGCCTCGTCTCGCCGCTTGCGGACCGTCTTCTCGAGCTCCTTCCACCTCTCGACGTCCAGCTTTATCCCGGCAAGTTCCATCTCGGCGATCGCCGCGACCGCCCGAAACTCTATCTTCGAGACGGTGCCAAGGCTCTCCGCTTCCAGCTCCTCGACGAGCCTCTCGCGTAGCGGCAGCAGGACCGCGGCGTCTCGGGCGGCGTACTCTATCTGGCCTCGACTCAGATTCCCGGACCAGTCACTCCTCTGCTCGGACTTGTCTAGCGTCTCGTCCATGTGGCGCTCGGCCACCGCCTCCAGGGAGAAAGACGGGCTCTGGTCCCCGCCCGCGAGTAGCTGCGCGGCGAGCATCGTGTCGAAGATGGGGGAGAGCGAGATGCCGTGCAGAGCGTGCAGGAAGGAGTAATCGAACTTCGCGTTGTGGAGCGTCTTTACTGGTCCACCCTCCAGCACCTCCTTGAGCGGCGAGAGGTCGCCGGCCTCGAAGAGGTCCACCACGAAGGTCTCGTCCGGCGTGGCGAGCTGTAAGAGGCGTATCCGACCGTCACGGGGGCTCAGGGCCGTGGTCTCGACGTCCACGCCCACGGCCTCGGACTCCTTCAGGGTCTCCGCGGCGCTGGCGAGACCGGGGGCGTCCGTGATCAGCTTGTAGCTGGCGAGCCGTTCTTCCACGAGGGAGATTCTAGCAGGGGCTCGCAGGATGAACGGTATTACATCAGGGCGTCAGAGGTAGGGTACACTCTGGTGTATGGGTAGCTCGTTCAAGGTAGGCCGGGCCTTCGGAATAGATATAAAAGTCCACTGGACCTTCTTCCTGCTCTTGGCCTTCTTCGCCTATCTCGGTTTCCAGAACTCGGGGAGCCTGCTCGCCGCGCTCGTCACCATCGGCGTGGTGGTGGCGCTTTTCGTCTGCGTTTTGTTGCACGAGTTCGGCCACTCCCTCGTGGCCCAGCGTCTCGGCATCGAGGTCCCGGACATAACCCTGCTCCCGATAGGAGGTCTCGCCCGCCTCAAGGCCCTGCCCGAGAAGCCGGTCGACGAGGTCAAGATAGCCATTGCGGGTCCGCTGGTGAACGTGGTTCTCGCCCCGATCTTCTTCGCCGTGGCCTTGCTGCTCGGGGCGGATCTGCTCGCGCTACCCAACCTGCTCGGCGGTCTGAATTCCGTAGGACAGGTCTTCGCGTACCTGGGCTACATCAACGTCGCGCTCGCGGTCTTCAACCTGCTGCCGGCCTTCCCGATGGACGGGGGGAGGGTACTGCGCGGCCTGCTCGCCACCCGGCTCGGACCGGTAAGGGCAACGGATATATCCTCCTCTGTAGGACAACTCTTCGCCGTCGCCTTCTTCCTCTTCGGGTTGTTGGGCGGCCAGATCTTCCTGGCCCTCATCGCCGTGTTCATCTTCTTCGGGGCGAACGGCGAGGCCCAGATGGTCCGCCAGCGCGAGATGCTTCGCGGCCTCTCCGTCTCTGACGTGATGGGCACCAAACGCCGCACCGAGACCGTGACCCCGTACCACAACTTCGGCCAGGTTCTGGACTCGGTTATCCACGGTTACCAGGAGGATTTCCCGGTGGTCGATGAGGACGGGAAGCTGCTCGGCATCATCACGCGCAGCGAGATCCTGGCCGCCGCCCACTCCCCGCAGAAGTACGCGACCGTCCGCGACCTCATGCGGACGAACGTCCCAACGATCTCCCCAGACGCCGACCTCTTCAAGGACGGCCACCGCGTCCTCCAGGAGAGCGGCCTGCGCGCGCTCCCCGTCGTGCAAGGCGGCGAGTTGGTCGGTATGCTCACCGTCGACGACGTGGGCCAGGCGAGCCTCCTGCGCGACCTGCGTAAACAACAGTACTAGGTAGCCTGGATGCGCGTCGTCTCCCTGCTCCCGAGCGCCACCGAGATCCTGCACTTCGTCGGCGCCGGAGGAGACCTGGTAGGCGTCACCCACGAGTGCGACCATCCCAAAGGCGTCGAGAAGCTCCCGAAGCTGACCGCTACCTCTATAGACAATCACTCGATGACCAGCGCGGAGATAGACGCCGCCATCGGGGAACACCTCACTGATACCGGCAGCCTCTACTCCCTCGATACGAAGCGCCTCGAAGAGTTGGAGCCGGATCTCGTTCTTACCCAGGGCCTCTGCGACGTCTGCGCCGTCTCTCTGAACGTCGTCGAGCAGGCCGTCTCCGTACTCCCGAAGACGCCCCTAGTCCTCTCGATGAACCCGACGTCTCTAGGCGAGGTGTTGGACGTCACGGTCGAGGTTGGAGATGCCGTTGGACGAGGGGCGGAGGCTCGCGAAAAGGTCGCTGCCCTGAAGAGGAGGCTCGCCCGCGTCGAGGAGACGGTGGCGGGTCTACCCCGGCCACGCGTGGGCTGCATCGAGTGGCTCGATCCGCCGTTCTCCGCCGGTCACTGGGTCCCGGAGATGGTGCGGCTAGCCGGGGGCGAGGAGATCTTCGCAAGAGAAGGAGAGCCCTCTGGACGCCTCTCCTGGGAGGAAGTCTTCGAGGCCGCGCCGGAGGTCCTCGTCCTCATGCCCTGCGGTTTCGACGCGATCCGCACCCTGGAGGAGGCCCGAGGCTTGCCGAACCTCCTCGGATGGTCAGATCTTCCGGCTGTCAAGAATGGGCGGGTGTGGGCGGTGGACGCGAACTCCTACTTCAGCCGTCCGGCACCCCGGCTCGTGGAGGGGGTGGAGATGCTGGCCCGTATCCTGCACCCAGGGGTCTTCCCGGACGTACCGGAGCCCGCCGACGCGGTGCGGCTCACCGCCCCTCTGGCTCCTCGTTGAGCATTCAACTCGCGCCGACGGGCAGCATTCGCTAGACTTCCTCACCTATGAGGGTGATCGTCGAGGAGATAGAGTCGCTCGTCTCCCGGGCGGGGGGGCACCCGATCTGGGGCTACGTCCACTGCCTTAGGGTCCACGCGTTGGCCGAGAAGTTGGCGCGCGAGGAGCGGCTCGACTACGACCCGGAGATCCTGCGCCTCTCGGCGCTCCTGCACGACATCGGGCTCTACAGGGCTTACTCTCTACGCGAGGGCGCGGACCACGTCCGCCGCTCCGTCGCGGTCGCCGCGCGCCTCCTCCGCGATGGTGACTTTCCCCCGCAGGCGACCCGCGTCGTCCTCGACGCCATAGAGCACCACCCGCCCGGCGCCTCCCCGGGCCGCTCGACCGAGGCCGCCCTCCTCAAGGACGCCGTCGCCCTCGACTACCTCGGTCCTATCGGCCTCTCGCGGGTATTCGGCATGGTCGGTATCGAAGACGACGTCCCTGACCTCGTGGCGGCGACGCGCCACGCCATGAGCCTCCGTCGCACCCTCCCGGACCTCCTCCACTTCGATGCCTCCCGCAGTCTCGCCCACGAACGAGTCCTCGAGATGGACCGCTTCTTCGAGAGCCTGGAGAACGCAACGAGCAACTTGAAGCTGATGTAGCCTCAAGCTGGTCAGCAGCCAGCTACGGCCAGGCTGGTGGATGTAGGCGGCGCGAAACGTAGCTCGGGCGGACATCAGATCATCTCACTGCCCGGCCACTCGCTGAACAGGGGTCTAGATTTGTCCGGCAGCGGGTATAAAAAATTGCTGAAAGCTAGAGCACCGGTACTAGATGGCCGTCTTTACATCCAGAGAGGAGAAGGCATGGGCATAAATCGCTGGAGTGACATAGAGGAACGCAAGAGGAACGAGACAGACGCCAAGGCGGGCGATGAGCTCCCTGAGGAGAAGAAGGGGGATGCCTCCTCCCGCGTGGAGGCCTCCGAGGAGCCGACCGAAGATCGGGAGAAGCGCGAGGTCGTCGAGAAGCTCAAGGAGCGGGAGTCTTAGCTCCGAACCGATCTTCACGACGCTGTAGAGGCCTTCGCGAAGGCATCCTGCCTGCCACCTGAACCCCAACGCGGGGAACCGCCTCATGGAGAGGAGGACGTAGGATAGCTCCTCATCACCGGACGAGACCCGAGCGGCACCGAAGAAATAGGATCGGAGCTCCGTAGAAACCCGGTTGCCTGGCGCCGCTTCCTACCCGGCAGCCACGGCAAAGTAGCGTGGGGCGTGGCCCGAGACGGCACCGAAGGCCAGAGAGCGCTTGAGACACAAGAAGCACGTCATCCTCGGTTACAGCGAGTAGCCGGGCTTCGAGTTTAGATCTCTATGAGATCAAAGATAATAGTAGCCCAAGCCCTACCTGTTCCTATTCTCCGCCGTAAGTAACCGGCACCACGACTCCTTCGAAGGAGCCATCGCGTGGGCTATTACTACCGACCTGTAGGGACGCTACCCCGTCAAAGGCTGGAAACTCCAACGAAGTTTCGAAGTACCCCCAGGTATCCAGCCAGTCGTTGGACAGGACTGTACTCTGGGAGAGAACGTTGCCGCTTGGATCCCTCAATATAATGGTGTTCGAGGCTTCGGGGTTGCGGGAGTAGCCGCTCACCCTCAGCGGGCTGGTTATGGCCTCATTCAGGCGGGGTTCGAAGAGTACGGTCTTCTGGGCCTGAGCTGGGATCGGGAAGCCCAAAGCGACGTCCGCGGGCCGATAGTCGACGATAAGGCGTCCCGGGTCGGAGAGCTCTATCACGCGGTACTGGAACGCTCCCGTGGCGAAGATGTCCACGAACAAACCGCCGCCGGGGGCACGGACTACGTAGAAGTTGTCTATGATAGAGCCTTCAAACGCACCGTCGGAGATCGAGGTAGTATCGACTCCCGGAAACGTGATCCGCGCATACCCCTCGCCGGTGGGACTGCTCAGAGACCAGGTCGGGACCCCAGAAGCGGTAGTGCCTTCTGAACCGAAGACGATAACCACACGTTCGTAGCCCTCGTGCTCGCCAAACCTCACCTCCAGGATGCTGTCCGCTGCTCTCTCGGTACCCCCACTCATCTCGGGGGCCGCGGTGAACGGCGCCTCTCGCCCTTCCCCAGCTCTGGAGGTGGTTTCTCCGGCGCTGGTCTCCTCATCGTCGACCGGTGATCGGTACGTCTCCTCGGAAGTCGTCTCCTGCTGGGTGCGGCCCTCCGGCGCGGTAGGCGAACCCTCTTTCGTTTCGGTTCCCTGTTCTTGTGAGCTGCCCTGGCCGCAACCGGTGGCAAGAACGGCCACCAGCAGAGCAACCCAGATCACCGCTCTATAAAGCCTCAAGCGTCGTACCTTCCGACCTCTATCTTCTAGTAGGAAGTTTTCCGGGAAGATTTTGAGCATTAGCTTTTCTCCAAAGGTCGCCCTGGCCTCTAAGTATGGGTCCTTACTGAGACTACCTATAAGTAGGGGTGCTACATGAGGCCGGAGTAGTGCCTGTAGTACTTCACGTATCTCATATACCTGTACCAGTCCCAGTAGTAGCCCGGGTCAGTGTGGGTAGAGCCAGGGACCTCGTTGTGCCCGATTATGTGATACCGGTCGATCGGGATACGGTACCTTTTGCTGAGGCTGGCCGAGAGGTAGGCTGAGGAGCGGTACATGGCGTCGGTGAACCAATTTGGGTTGGAGACGAAACCCTCGTGTTCGATGCCTATGCTGGTTTGATTGTAGCTCCAGTTTCCCGCGTGCCAGGCAATATCCTTCCACGAGCACGTCTTGGCTCTATAGCCGTCCCGGGAGCGAATGACGTAGTGGGCCGAAACCCCCGCGTACGGATTCTGGAACCAGTTGATGGCGCTCGACCACGACCCTTGTGTGACGTGGATGACGATCTTGTTGATCCGGCTGGAGTACGGGCGATTGGCCACCGTATAGTTGTAAGGGCTCGCCAAATAGTGGGCCATCAGAGACCTCCAGCCAGCGCGTCCAGCGCCTCTAGCGCCTCCTCCTGCATCTCCAATGCTTCCTTCAGTTCCTCGTCTAGCTCCTCCAGTGCCTCTTCCTGTGCATCCAACGCCGCCAGTGCCCCCAGTGCCTCTTCCCGGGCCTCCAGCGCGATCTGCTCGCCGTCGAGTGTGGTCTCGGAGGGCCCTTCCCTAAGCGCCCTGAAGATCTCACCGGCGAAGATCTCGCCGGCCCCGATCCCGGCTACCGCTTCGAAGATTTTGCCGTTGCCCCCCCTGCCGTCAATGGCCCCGAACCACTCACTTAAAGTGGCGGGTTTCTCCCCTTGTGACTCAGCCAGAAGCGCCGCCCCGCCAAGGATGTTGGATCTGCGGTCCGCTATGAGCTCCTCCTCTGGAATGTCGGTCAACCTCGACGCTTCGCCCAGAGTATCCGCGGTGTCGTTCTGGACGAGTTGCATAATCCCGTAGGCGCCCCGGCCATGAAGATCGCCAGGCTCGTAAGCGCTGGCCTCCGGCGGAGGCATCTCCCAGCGAGTGTTCACGTAGCCTATAGCGAGCAAGAGGTCCAACGGGACGTCGTACTCCTCGGCCGCCTCCTCGAACTCTTCCAGAAGCGATGAGTAGTACTGCAAATCCTGTGCCGGAGCATCCCAAGAGCCTATTAGCGCGAGCAGCGTCGCGCCCGCGATACCAGCTCCGCTCAACTTGAGGAAGCCTCGACGGCTCATCCTCACGGGCTGCCCCATGAAGCCTTTAGAATACATTCCCCCCTCCTGGGAATAGTTTATTTATTTCAGGTATTATCGCTTACTTCAAACGAAATTTTAAGTATGTTTGAGAAAACTTCGGGAGAATTTAAAGAGAGCGTACGCCACCACGGGAGACTGGGAGGCCCATAGTGCTGAACCCCCTCTCGTTCGAGTGCTAAAGAAGAGCCGGAGTCCCGGCTAGATCTGGGCCTCTGGCCCCTTGTTCTTCGCCTACAATAGCTGAGGACTGCGTCTTCACTCACAGGCATGCTCTACTCGCTACCTCCAGCCGAGGAGCGGCCCCGCCGCAACACGGCGTGGAAGGTTAGGGGCGTTGCTCTGCGCCACTTGGGTGTGGCAAGAGACCGGGTAGGGTAACAAGCGGGGCACGTCAACGAAAAGGAGTGCTTCGGTTGGAACTGATTCCCCTGCCTTTGGCTCTGGGATTGTTGCTCACGCTAGGAGGGCTAGTCGGCTTGGGCTTCGGCATCTATGCCCTTATATGGGGAGGCCGGGGACAACGCGGCGGCTTGGGTCCCATCCCCGAACGAGGTATTCACGCCATAGCCGGGCTAAGGATGCTCGTGGGCGGGGCGGTAGCCCTCGTTCTCGGCATCATTGCCTTATCATCTTATTTCTCTACCTGAGTTTCAGAAGAAAGGCTTACCCTGGGCCGGCGCGGTGTGGGGGCAGCGTCTGTGCCAGGACGAACCGGCATCCTGATCCCCCGCCGCGACGTGGATGTCGCGCTCGGGGAGGAGACCGAGGCCGCCGCGGTCCCGGCGGTCTTCCGGCCGCCGCGCAGGAGGGCGTACAGGCCTAAGATGAGGACGATAACGGTCAGTAAGAGGCCGGACGCCAGTGGGAGTTGCATGGGCGGCGGGGGCTCTAGCGCGCCTCGTTCCCCCGTTTGTCCGAGGCGCTCATGCGGGCGAGGAGGGTGCGGAACCTCGGGTGATTGTGTAGGGGGGCGAACTCCAGGGCCTGCTCGAAGTGTTCCGCGTCCCGCTCGCCGGCGGCGACGGCCTTCTCCATGAAGTCGAGGGAGGCATCATAGTCACCACGGCGGGCTCTTACGCTCGCGAGCGCCGAGAGGGCGGGGGAGTAGCCGGCGTCGGCGGCGACGGCCCGCACGAGTAGCTCCTCGGCGGTCTCCAGGTCGTCGGTGGCATAGTAGAGGCTCGCGTAGGAGTAGAGGGCGCGGGGGTTGCCGGGGTCCTGCTTTAGCGCCTCGACGAAGTGCTCCTCGGCCCTCTCGACCTCGCCCCGGCGCTCGTGGTAGAGCCCCAGCTCCAGGTGGGCGTTCGGGTCTTCGGGGTCGAGGTCGAGGACCTTCCTGTAAGCCTCCACCGAACCCTCCTCGTCGCCCAGAGCCAGACGGACCTCGCCCAAGGTGTAGAGGTGACGGATCTCATCCTGCCCCAACGCCACGGCTTCCTCGGCTAGAGAGAGCGCCTCCTTGAGGTTCTTGTTCTCGGTGAGGAGATGCGCGGCGAGCTCGTCCCTGATCTCCGGTGAGCCCGGACAGTCCTTCAAGCCCCGCCGGAAGGCTCTCTCGGCCTCCTCGTGGTGGTCGTTGCGGGCGTGGCAGATCCCGAGGTTCGCGTGAGCCTCCCACCAGTCCGGGGCGTACCTTATTACCCGCTCGTACTCGCCGACCGCATCAGGGTAGCGGCCGAGCATATCTAGAGAGTTCGCCCGGAAGGTGCGCGCCCCGCTCTTCTGCTGGTCGTCCTGGGCGTTCTCTAACGCCCTCTCGAAGAAATCCAGGGCCTGGGCGAAGTCGGCGGCGTCGAAGGCGGTGAGGCCGGCGTTTATGAGCATGTCCGCGTCTTCGGGATGTGCCTTCGTCCACCGTTCGAAGGTCGCCCGCGCCAGGCCCGGCTCCCCCATGAGACCATAGTAGCGACCGAGCTCGACGAAGGCGTCCGGGTACTCGGGATCGGAGGAGGTCGCCCTTTCGAGGTGATGCACGACCTTGAAGGGCTCGTCGCCGCGCATGGCCAGAGCCGCCAGCCCCATTCGCGGGGCGACCCAGTCGGGGTCAAGCTCCAGGGCGTCCAGGAAGCTCGCCTCGGCCTCCTCGGGACGGTTCAGGCCGAGGAGAGTGCGGCCTATCGCCTCTATGACCTCCGGGTTGTCCGGCTCGAGGGCTAGAGCCTGCTCGAAGCGGGAGAGCGCGTCTTCGAGCAGGCCCTCCTCGGCGAGTGCCTCGCCCTGCTCCAGAAGTCCTTCAAACCCCTCCATTGTGCTCATTAAACCAGATAGGATGACCGATATTGTAGAATCGCTTACCGGAAGCAAACGAGTAGGGAGAGAGGCGAGCCGCTTGAAGAATCCCCCCGTGGTCGAGGAGATATCCGTCCGTTACCAGGACCTCGACCCCTACGGCCACGTCAACAACGCCCTCCACCTGGCCTATTTCGAGGCGGCGCGCCTCGCGTACTGGAAGCTCCTCTCCCAAAACCTCGGTCTCGGACCTTTAGAGGCCGGCGACATCCCCGGCGTGCGCTACGTGATCGCCGAGGCCACGGTGAGGTACAGAGCCCCGATCTTCCTCGGAGACGCCCTCTATGGCGCGGCGAGCATCCGTACCGTCACCAACCGCTCCTTCACCATGGACTACGAACTCCGCGCTGGCGAGAGCTACGACGCCGGCCGCACCGCCGCCGAAGGCACCAGCGTCCAGGTCTTTTACGATCCCGATACCCACGAGGTCCGTCCTCGCCCCGAGTGGTTCCTGGCCGCCGTCGCCGCCATCGAAGGCCGCACCGAGGAGTCGTTCGCACCACCGCCCAAACAGGCCGGTTAGATGCAACGTCGTAGACTGGGACGCAGTGATGTCGAGGTCTCATCCGTGGGCCTCGGTACCTGGCAGGTCCTCGACGTGCGCGGCCGCGAGGAGGAGGCCCGACACGAGGTCGTTGGAGAGGCTCTGGAGGCCGGGATCACGCTCTTCGACTCCTCACCGATGTACGGCGAGGCCGAGAGGGTCTTGGGCGACGCCCTGGAGAAGCACGGTCGCGACAGGGCCACGGTCGCCACGAAGGTGTGGACCTCAGACGACCGCGAGGCGGAGCGCCAGATCGAGCACGCCCTCAACTTCTTCGGCGGCCACGTCGAGCTCTACCAGGTACACAACCTCGTCGCCATAGAGAAGCGTCTCGACATGCTCGAAAGGCTCAAAGAAGAGGGCAAGGTCCGCTCTATCGGGGCGACGCACTACTCGCACTCCGCCTTCCCCGCGCTGATGGACGTGATGCGCGGCGGCCGGATAGACTTCGTGCAGGTCCCCTACAACGCCGCCGACACAACGGTGACAGAGGAGATCCTTCCGCTCGCCGAGGAGCTCGACCTCGGCGTGATCGTCATGGTCCCTCTCGGCTCCGGCCGCCTCGTCCGCAACGCCCCCTCGGAAGAGGAGCTAGAGCCCTTACGCGAGTTCGGCGTCGAGACGTGGGCGCAGGCGCTACTCAAGTTCGTCCTCTCCGACGAGCGCGTAAGCTGCGCCATCCCCGCAACCAGCAAGCCCGAGCGCGCTCGCGAGAACGCGCGGGCAGGCGAGCCGCCCTTCTTCGGAGATGAGGAGCGCGAGTACGTCAGGCGGCTGGCTCGCCGATAGTCTTACTCTTCGTTAGACAGGGCTAAAGGTGCCGTATACCCGTTGTTAAGCTCGATAACTGTTGACAACTCCTCTTGCAACTAACAATAATTGCAAAATATAGTTGATTCTGCGGAAAGGCAGCTTCAGGTGGAGAATGGGCGTTACTGGACGATAGTAGAAGCAGCACAGTTCCTCAACAAGCCAGTGTCTTGGTTAGATTACATGCTCGCTGAGGGAAAGTTAGATGGAAGGCGCTACAAAGGGGAGTGGCTGATACTACCCCAAGACGTTCGTAAACTTCATACTCAATACTCCCAACAAGAGAGCGCAAATTATCAGGATTCACCAGAGCCACCGAAGAAAGACTCTGTGTCTCCGATTGATAAGCAGCGCCCCAAGCCTTTAAAGAAGCAGAAGCTAAGCACAAGGATACGTGAGCTTTACGAGAGAATAGATAAGCTTAATGAAAAGCTACTTAGATCGAGCGGCGAGGCCAAGCGACAGACAGTCAAAGAGCGTGAACGACTGAGAGAAGAGTTGCGAACACTTCTTGAGCTGAGAAGCAAAGAAAGAGTGGATCGTTCCCGCCGTAAATCACAGATTCGAGCCAATAATAAAACTGAAAGTTCACACGCCGCCAAGGCTCGTCAGGCTCGTAACGTAGCGTACTTCGAACTATTTAGATCGAAGGCGGACGGGCAATCTTGGGGTGGCCCTCTGGGATCAAAGAGGCACTGGTGGGCGGAAGAGGACTAGAGCCAATGAGGGTTAGTATCGTTACTTGGACCCGGGTCTACACACTGCCTTACTGTTAGAGCAAGGGTAGGAGTGCGTTAGCTGGATGGTCCGACACTAAGTCTCTCTACCTCCTCCGGGGTCGGCAGCGATCCCTGCGCTCCCTCGCGCGTCACCGCGACGGCGCCCGCGAGTACGGCGTAGGGAATGGCCTCTTCGAGAGTCGCACCCTCTGCGAG
>CADCVG010000094.1 GCA_902806075.1 uncultured Rubrobacteraceae bacterium | reverse complement strand
GTGGGCAGGTCGTCGTTCCCGATGCCGATTGAGTCGCTCGGGCAGGCAGCGACGCATACGCCGCACTGCACACATCTGTCGGCGTCGATAACCGCCTTCTCAAGGTCCCAGAACCAGACCTTCCCGGGAGCCTCGTCGATGTCGTTCATCATCTCCCGGATGTCGAAGCCCGCCACTAGCCGCGCCCCCTGTTCCTGTCTGCGCTGCGCAAGCTATCTCTAAGCTCCTTGTTCGGTCTACGCCGCGCCCACTCGTGGAACCGCTCGCCCTCGCGCCGCTCCTCCTTGAACTTCTCAAAGACCGCGACTAGAGAGTCCGGCACGTCCTCGGCCGGCTTGGCGCCCTCGACCCAGTCGATGAACGCGGCGTCCCTGCCAAGAGAGCCGCCGAGCCCGATGTCCACGCCCTCCACGAGGGCATCCTTCGTCTTCGCGGTCTCGCCACGGAAGCCGACGTCCCCGATCTGGGGCTGGGCGCAGGAGGCCGAGCAGCCCGAGAAGTGCATCCGAACCGCGTCCTGGCCTATGCCCTCACCGACACGCTCGTCCATCTCGCGCGCCCACTCGACCGCCCGGATCTTGGTCTCCACGATCCCGAACCGGCAGAACTCGGACCCCGTGCATGCCACGATGCCACGCTCGAAAGCGCCGGGCCTCGGCGAGAAACGCTCCAGGAGCGGCTCCGCGAGCAGGTCGTCGAGACGCTCCTCGGGTACGCCCGTAATAATGAAGTTCTGGTCGGTGGCGAGACGTATCTCCGCGCCGTACTGCCCGGCGAGCCGCGCCGCCTCGACGAATTGCTCGCCGCTCATCCTGCCCACCGGCACGTTGAGCCCGACGTAGTAGAGTCCCTCCTCCTTCTGCACATGCACACCGACGTGATCGCCCCGGTAGTGCCTGGTGAGGTCCTCGCCCGCGGGCGTAAGCTCGAAAGCGACCCGCTTCTCGAGCTCCTCCCGGAAGCCCTCGGGGCCAAGCTCCTGCACGAGGTAGCGCATCCGGGCCGTCCAGCGGTTCTCCCGGTCGCCGAGCTCTCCGAAGACCTGGGCGATGCCGCGGGTGAGCTCCACGGCCTCCTCGGGTCTCACGAAGACGTCTATGTCCGACGCCATCTTCGGGCCGTCCGAGAGACCTCCGCCGACGCGGACGTTAAAGCCCAGGGTGCCGTCTTCGAGGCGGGCGGGGAGCATGCCGATGTCGTTGATCTCCGCCTGGGCGCAATCCTCCACACATCCCGTGACGCTTAGCTTGAACTTGCGTGGCAAGTTGGCGTATTCCCTGTTGCCGGTGAAGTAGTCCGAGATGGTCTGGGCTATGGGATAGGCGTCCAGGACTTCGTCGTGGCCGAGGCCGGAGACGGGACAGCAGAGGACGTTGCGGGCCGAGTCGCCACAGGCCTGGACGGTCGTCATGCCGGCCTCTTCGAGCCTGCGCCATATCTCCGGGACGTCCTGCATCTGGATCCAATGCATCTGTATGTCCTGGCGCGTGGTGAGGTCGAGGAAGTTGTTCCCGAAGTGGGGGTTTGGGATCGGGCCGTTGGCGAAGTCTACCGCTATCTGCCCTATGACCCGCGCCTGCTCGGGCGTGAGCACGCCTCCGGGGACCTTTATGCGCATCATGAAGGCGTCCCCGCCCTGCTTCTGCGGGTAGATGCCGACCCACTTGAGACGCTCGACCTCGCCGGGCACATCGGCCATCGAGGAGAGATCCTTCGAGTAGCTCTCTATGATCGCGTCGCGCACCTCCAGCGGATGGCGCTCGAGCTTTATCTGCTCTACCTTGTTCAGCTTCTGGTCTCTAAGCGTCTGCACGCTGTACCTGTCCTCCCACCCAGTGCAACCCGCACTCGGTCTTCTCCGTACCGGACCAGCGTCCGGCCCTGGGGTCTTCGTCCGGCGCGACGGGGCGGGTCTGGGGCTCGCAGCCGATGCTCTTGTAGCCCTTGTGGAGCAGAGGGTTTACGGGGACGTCATGCTCGGCGACGTACTCGTGGATCCAATCCTCCTTCACGAAGGCGAACGGGGCGATCTTGGCGGCCCCGAAGCGACCGTCCCAGGCCACGATCGGCGTGTCCGCCCTCTGCGGGGTCTGCTCCCGCCGTATCCCGGTCATCCACGCGTCGTAGCGCTTTAGCGCCTTCTCCAAGGGCTGTATCTTGCGTACCTGGCAGCAGGTGTCCGGGCTGCAGGTCCGCATCTGCTCGCCGTATCGCTCGACCTGTTCCTCGATGGTCAGCTCCGTCCGCAGGATCTCCAGGGGCAGCTTGTAGTGCCTCATGACCTCCTCGCGGAACTCGATGGTCTCCTGGAAGAGGAAGCCCGTGTCTATGGTGAGGACCGTGACCTCGTTGGTGATCCTGGAGAGCATGTCCAGAAGCGCCATCCCCTCGGGCCCCCCGAAGGACGCGGAGAGCGCCAACTCCTCCCCATAGGTATCAACCGCCCACTGGAGTATCTCCTCAGGGGGTGCGCCTTCGAGGTAACCGTTGATGTGCGAGAGGTCTTCGGGGCTTGGGACCGGTTCTTGCCGCCCGGATTTCAGAGCTTCAAACATCATGATCCTTCCTCGATGAAAAAGGTAAAAAAGACTTAGACCACCCGAGAGCCGGGCAGATCAGACGCAGGCGCCGCTACAAGCGCAACATCGCGTACACATGAACGGGACCTGAATCCCCCGCCCCGACGAGACTTCTCTTGTATCTCGTAACTGCACGCCACAGATACTAGGCAACGACCCTGCCCCCGTCAACGGTAAATACGACTTTTTTTATCGGGATTGGCAAATATTTCTCTGTATGGGGGTCAAAGGCTACCGGAAGAGGTCTCTTCCGGGCTCCATGATCAGGTCCCTGCCGGTTCCGGGACCTTTCGAGTAAGGATACCCACGGACCACGGCGACGGGGATGCCGGCGGTCTTGCCCATGACGAGCTCGGCGGTCGAGGCGAGCTCGTCGGCGACCGCGAGGACGCTCGCGGTCAGAGGGTAGCCGTGGGGGTCCTTCTCGCCCCGGTAGTCGGCCAGAGGGTCCATGCCGGCCACCCCGATGGCAACGTTGGTGATGCCCTGACGCCACGCCCGGCCGAAGGAGTCCGAGACGATGACGGCGACGTCCACCCCGGTTCTGGAGACGAGGGTGTCGCGCAGGCGGGCAGCGGAGGCGTCGGGGTCGAGGGGGAGGAGACAGACCGTGTCGTCACCGGGGACGTTCGAGGCGTCCACGCCGGCGTTCGCGCAGACGAAACCGTGATGTGTCTCGGAGATGATGATGCCGCGGTCCATCTTGACGATGCGGCGGCTCTCCCAGAGGACCACCTCGGTCTGGCGCGGGTCCTTCTCGTAACGGGTGGCGAAGCTTTTGGCGAAGGTGGAAGGCTCGACGGTATCGAGGTCCACGAGGCGTCCCTCTGCCTTGCTCACTATCTTGTGCGTCACTACGACGACGTCGCCGGATCGGAAGAGGCCGTCCGCGGCGGCGGAGATCAGGGCGGGCAGGTCGTCGCCGGGACGAACCTCCGGGATGCCCTCGACGGGGAGGATCTCCAGGCCCTTCACCGGCGCGGCGTCCCCGACTCGCGCAGGACCCGGAGATCCTCCGTGGTATCCAAATCGAAGGCGACGCCCGCGCTCTCGCGAACCTCCGTCTCGATGCCGCGCTCCCTGGCGGCGCGCAGATGCGCCTCGAAGCTGTCGGGGCCGAAGGCGAACGGCAGCGCGTCCGGGGAGCGCAGCAGGAGCGCGTTCGTCCCCTCTCGGAGCCTGTCCGGGGAGATCACGACCGCACGCTCTTTCTCTACCGAAGCATTCAGTAGCATCCGTACATCGGAGGCGGAGAGGTACGGCAGGTCGGCCGGCAGGACGAGCAGTGCCGACGCGCCCCCTTTGAGCGCCCACCTCCTGCCCTCCTCCAGCGCCTCGTTTAAGCCCCGGCTCTCCTGCAACAGCGCCGTGGCGCCGATCTTCTCGGCCAGGTAGAGCGCCTGCCGGTCGGGGCTTACGACTCCAATGTGTTCCACGCCGCCGGCCTCCCGCAGGGCCGCCAGCACGTTCTCCAGAAGCGCGAGCGTGAGCGCGCCCCGCTCTTCGAGGTCTAGAGAGGGAGAGAGCCTGCTCTTGGTCTCCGAGAGGTCCTTCACCGGCACCACCGCGAAGATGCTCACGGAGCACCCAACTCCCGGCAGAGATCCAGGACCTCCCGCGCGAGGCGCTCCCGGTCCTCCTCGTCGCGCATCACCGCATCCGTGGCAAGAACACGCATGCCGAGCGCGGAGACACCGGCCTCCTCTCCCTCGTCGGCCCGGTCCATCACGAAACCGTCCAAGAGCCCCTCGTACATCCGGGCCACGCCCGTGACGGAGACCTCATAACCTAAAGAGTCGAGCATCCTGTCAGCGGGACCTTTGAGCGCACGCCCTCCGACGATAGGACTAACCGCGACCTTCGGCGCGGGGGAGTTAGCCAGAAGCTCGCGCATCCCCGGCACGGCCAGGATCGGGGCGATGCTCACCACCGGGTTCGAGGGGCAAAATATTATCGCCCCGGCTCCGTTGACGGCGTGCGAGACCTCCTCCGTAACGCGAGCGTCCTCTATTCCGCGCAGCTCCACGCCCAGCACCTCGTCCCTCTGGCGCCGGCGGACGAAGTACTCCTGGAACTCGAGCAGGCCCGCCGGGGTCTTTAGGACGGTCGAGACGGGCTCGTCACACATCGGCAGGAGGGTGTTCCGCACCCCCAAAGCGCCGGCGAGACCCACCGTGACTTCAGTAAGGCGCGCCCCGGCGCGCAGACGCTGCGTACGCAGGACGTGCGTCGCAAGGTCTCTATCGCCGAGCCTGAACCAGGCATCTTCGCCGTAGGCGGAGAGCATGGAGAGGGCGTCGAACGACTCGTCCCTGACGCCCCAGCCGGTCTCCGTGTTGGCGAGGCCGGCGAGGGTGTACATCACGGTGTCGAGGTCGGGGCAGACACGCAGGCCCCAGGGGTCGAAGTCGTCGGCGGTGTTTACGACGACCGAGAGGTCGCCCGGAGGCAAGGCGGCCTGCAAGCCCGCCGCGAGCTTCGCGCCGCCGACGCCGCCGGCCAGGGCGACTACGCGCAAGGGGCGAGTCCAGGGGTGTGCTTCACTAGGTTCAAGGGTCTCCTCAAGCTGCTATCTTAATACTATTTCCGGTTGTGCAAACCTCATTCCTGGAGAACCTGGAGCGCAGGAGGGCGTAGAAGAAGGCCGGGGCGCGGAACTGGGTCACCGAGCCAGAGAGCGGCGCAGAGGAACAGTCCCGCGCCTAGCAACATGCTAGGTCACTAATGACCGTGCCGGGGTGCTTCGGAGCTTCGGCACATCGTATTCGTAGAGTAGGTCTATAAAGCGCTAATCGGTGGGTGATCCCTCATTAGACCCGCTACCCACGGTGGTCTGTCGCGAAGGGACTATCCACAGCGTTACCCGCTCGGTCTTGATATTGTCCGGCGGGTATGGCTCTCCATTGTACTTTTGGGAGAGCTCGTCTATGTGGTTCCGGGCTTCCTGGCCTCTTACCGTCTCGACTACTTCGCCGCGTACCTCAGCGTA
>CADCVG010000093.1 GCA_902806075.1 uncultured Rubrobacteraceae bacterium | reverse complement strand
GACCAAGTACGGCGTCCCCTTCCCGGTCTTCGCGCGCTCCTCGTTCGGGGTGCGCGGGGCCAACTTCGCGGCGGTAGCCCGGGCGCTCGTCGCCTGCGGGTGGTTCGGGATACAGACCTGGATTGGGGGCCTCGCACTCGACGTCCTGCTCACCACCTTCTGGGGTGGATGGGCGAACGTCGCCGGGCACCAGTTCATAACCTTCTTCATCTTCTGGGTGATACAGCTGGCGATCATTCTGACCGGGATCGAGGGCGTGAAGTATTTCGAGTCCTTCGCGGCGCCGCTCCTGATCGCTGGCGGCGTGGCTTTGCTGATCTGGGGCTTCTACGCGGGCGGGGGCATCGGTAACGTGTTCACCTCCTCGGCCCAGCTACAGCAGGGGGATGCGCCGTTCTGGGCGCTCTTCTGGCCGAGCCTGGCGGCGAACGTTGGGTACTGGATCACGCTCTCCCTCAACATTCCGGACTTCACCCGCTACGCGAAGAGCCAGCGCTCGCAGGTCGTCGGGCAGGCCATCGGGCTTCCCCTGACGATGACCGCCTTCAGCTTCATCGGGATCGCCGTTACGGCGGCCACCATCGTCGTCTTCGGCGAAGCGATCTGGGACCCGGTCGTCCTCGTTACCCGGCTCGCCGCCGAGCTCCCCGTCGTCCTGATCCTGGCGATGGTGATTATCGTGATCGCCCAAATCTCGACGAACATGGCCGCGAACGTGGTCTCCCCCTCGTTCGACTTCTCGAACCTGGCGCCCCGGTACATCTCGTTCCGCACGGGCGGTATCATCACCGCGATCCTGGGCGTCGTCTCGTTCCCCTGGGTGCTCTTCGACAACGTCGGCGCGTACATCTTCACCTGGCTGGTTGGCTACGGCAGCCTGCTCGGAGCCATTGGGGCCGTCATGATCGCTGACTACTGGATCCTGCGCCGCCGTCGTCTCGACCTCGTCGAGCTCTACAAGATGGACGGCCGCTACGCCTACTCGGGCGGCTGGAACTGGAGGGCAATCGTGGCGGTTCTCGTCGGCGTCGCCCCCGTCGTGCCCGGCTTCCTGAAGGCCGCCGCGACCCCTAACTTCGGCGGCGTCTTCGAGAACCCGACCTTCGTCGAGGGCCTCTACAACTACGGCCTCTTCTTCACCTTCTTCGTCGCGGGAGTCGCGTACCTACTCATGAGCTTGCTGCCCGGCCGCGCCCCCGAAGTAACCGAGGACCGGGGGGCCGTCACGGAGTAGGGCGTCGCACGAGGAGAGGAGCGCCTATGGATTTCGGAGTCACCCTCCAGACCGACCCGCCGGCGAGCCGGGTCATAGAGTTGACCAAAAGGGCAGAGGCTTTGGGTTTTACTCATGCCTGGACCTTCGACTCGCACATCCTCTGGCAGGAGCCCTACGTCATCTACTCGCAGATGCTCTCCGCGACCGAGAGGATAACAGTCGGCCCCTGCGTCACCAACCCGGCGAGCCGCGACCCTTCCGTAACGGCCTCGCTCTTCGCGACCCTCAACGACATGTTCGGCAACCGCACCATCTGTGGCATAGGAAGGGGTGACTCCGCCCGCCGCGTCCTCGGCAGGAGACCGACCACCCTCGCCGAGGTCGAGGATGCGATGCACGTCATCAAGGAGCTCGCCGAAGGGAGGGAGATAGACGCAGCGGGCGTGAAGGTACGCATCCCGTGGGTCAGGGACGGCCGGCTCGACGTGTGGATGGCGGGCTACGGCCCGAAGGCTCTCTCCCTCGTCGGACGCAAGGCCGACGGCTTCATCCTCCAGCTCGCCGACCCCGTGATCCTGGAGTGGACCATCAAGCACGTCCACGACGCAGCCGAGAGGGCGGGGCGGGACCCGAAGGACGTAAAGATCTGTGTCGCGGCCCCCGCCTACGTCGGCGGCGACCTCGCCCACCAGCGGGAGCAGTGCCGGTGGTTCGGGGGGATGGTCGGCAACCATGTCGCCGAACTCGTCGCCCGCTACGGTGAAGGGGGAGAGGTTCCGGCGGCGCTAACCGACTACATAAAGGCCCGGCAAGGGTATGACTACGGCCACCACGGCAAGGCCGGCAATCCTTCCACCGACTTCGTCCCAGACGAGATCGTGGACCGCTTCTGCGTCCTCGGCACCATCGAGGACCACGTAGAGAAGCTAACGCAGCTAAAGGACCTCGGCGTGGATCAGTTCAACATCTACCTCATGCACGACGCGCAGGAGGAGACACTGGACGCCTATGGGGAGGAGATCATACTCGCATTGGACGCAGAGGCTGGCATGAGGTTCTAGTTTTTCGCCACGGTTACGCGGTAGCCCTCGTTGTTCGGGGGGCGGTAGACGTAGCCGATATAGTCGGAGCCGCACGGGGTGTTGAAGATCGACGCGCCACCGTTGTAGGAGAAGGTGCCGTTTGTATCGGTAAATTCGATAGAGACGGCGTCGAGCTCTGCGTACCTGGACTTTATGTCCTGGGTGATGAGGGTGTAGCTGGCCTCGCTCGTGACCCGCGTGTCCACGAGGAGCTGGGCGGCCTCCGCGCCGTCCCTCTCGACCGGTCTCTCTTCGATGATCTCATAGGCGGGCACCTCCTCCTCAGGCGGCTCGAAGTCGCCGATCCGGAGCTCGTCCTCCTTCTCCCGGTAACACCGCGACTCTATTGTAGGCTCCTCCGCAGTAGTCCTAGCGTCTCCCCCGACCGCCACGGTTGGCTCATCCACCGGCCCTGCTGCTTGCCCCACGACTTCCTCGACGGCGGTGGATTCCTCACGGGGTTCGGAGTCCCCGGTCTCCCCGGAGCTGCACCCGGCGAGGATGGCTACGCCTGCGAGGGCGCACACAACGATGATGATTCTTCGCGGCAGAACGTCTTCTCCCTTCTTGGCCAAAGACTAACACGCTGCATCTTGGGTCGAGCGTGATCGCCGGGACGTGAACGGAGAGGCTACCCGGGAAACCGGATGTAATAAAATATGGTAACTAGAGGTTTACACACGCGAGGAGAGTGTTGCGTTGGCTGAGAAAACTTACGATACCGTCGTGATCGGGTCCGGTCCGGCCGGCTATACGGCGGCCCTGTACGCTGCACGGGCGAACCTGGATACTACGGTCTTCCAGGGGTTCGAGTCCGGCGGACAGTTGATGCTGACCTCGGACGTCGAGAACTATCCAGGGTACAAGGACGGTGTCGCCGGGCCGGACATGATGGACGAGCTCGAGGCGCAGGCCGCCCGGTTCGGGGCAGAGATGCGCCCGGACAACGTCGAGCGCGTCGACTTCTCCGAGCGACCCTTCAAGCTCTGGGCCGAGGGCGAGGAGGAGCCGGTTCTCGCGAAGACCGTCGTAATCGCCACGGGCGCGAAGGCGAAGTGGCTCGGGCTGGAGAAGGAGCAGCGACTCATGGGGCGCGGGGTCAGCGGCTGCGCGACCTGCGACGGGTTCTTCTTCAGAGAGAAGAAGGTCGCGGTGATCGGCGGCGGCGATACGGCGATGGAGGAGGCGCTCTTCCTCACCCGGTACGCCAGCGAGGTGTACATCATCCACCGGAGGGATGCGTTCAGGGCGTCCAGGATCATGCTCGACCGCGCCCGCAACAACCCGAAGGTCACGCTCTTGACCAACACGGTCGTCGAGGACATCCTGGGCGAGGACAGCGTCGAGGGCGTGCGCATAAAGAACGTGCGGACCGGCGAGGAGAGTACCATCGAGGTCGAGGGCTTCTTCACAGCCATCGGCCACGAGCCGGCGACGGCGCTCTTCAAGGGCCAGATCGAGATGGACGGGGCCGGCTACGTGCTCCAGAGGGATCACACGATGACGAACGTCCCGGGCGTCTTCGCCGCGGGCGACGTCTCCGACACCCGTTACCGGCAGGCGGTTACCGCCGCCGGCGACGGCTGCCGGGCCGCTATAGACGCCGAGCGCTGGCTGGAGGAGCAGGGCGAGGCCGAGCACGCCGTCGACCCGGGCGCCTGGGCGACCGAGAAAGACGAGAAGGCGGGCGTCTGGGGGGGATAACCTCAAAGGCCACTCGCACCCTGCTTACGCCCCCGCTATCTACGGCGGGGGCGTTTCTTGTGAAGGGATCTCGTGGCCGCCAACCGTCTGGTCCGGACCTGCGGGACTCTGGCCAGCCGGGTTTACGGCAGTTATAGTGCGTTCAGGTACGTGTTTGTGAGACGGGGGTGGACGTGAGTGAGGGAAGGGTGATCCTGATCGTCGAGGACGACGAAGATCAAGTCCTGCTCGCCATGCGCGCCCTTGATAAGCACGGTGTCGCGAGCGAGGTAGACGAGGTCGTTGTAGCGGAAGATGGGAAAAAGGCCCTCGATTACCTCTTCGGGGAGGGCGAGCATGCCGGGCGCGATGCGAACGTAACGCCCGAGTTCGTCCTCCTGGACGTGGACCTCCCGGGGACAACGGGACTCCAGGTACTGGAGAGGGTCCGGGCCGACGAGCGGACCGAGCTGGTGCCGGTCATCCTCTTCTCAGCCTCCAACAGACACGACGACGTAGTCGAGGGCTACAAGCTAGGAGCCAACTCCTACGTCGCCAAACCGTCGAGCTTCAAAGAGTTCTCCGAGGCGATGCGCCTCCTCGGCTGGTACTGGCTCAACTGGAACGAGTCTCCGTAAGGAAGCAGTCAGCCAAAAGCCAACCGCTCGAAGGTTGCTCTCCGCCCTCAACGATGCGAAAGTTCTTGCAGCATGTCGATACGGCCAGTCCTCTCGCGCGCCAACGGCCGTCGACCGGTCGCTCCCCAAGCTGAGGGCTATTTACCAGATGACTATCCTCTAGACATGGGTAGAGCTAGGGTATCGCAAGGTTTTCTTCACGAAGTTTAATCCGATATTTGTAACACACGTCTCTTGTGCGTGGTACTGTGTAGTCGCAGGCGGCGGGAGTAGGACGGTTGGGTGGCATATACCCCTTCTATGAGTGGCAACTCTTTCCCTCCCCGCCGCCTTTTGGTGCGTCCGCTGCGAGTCAGGCGGCTTGTCTGGCTCTAAGGGACAGTTACCATTTGCTGTTCTTCAGGTACTCTTCGAACTCCGCCCGGGGGAGGCAGTTTATTATGTTCCTCTTCTCCACCCACGCCCTCCTCGCCTGGGCCACGCCGAACTTGATGAAGCTCAGAGCCGTCTCGTCGTGGGCGTCGGTGTCTACCGTGATCTTCACGCCGGCATTTATCGCCTCGCGCACGTAGGGGACGGAGAGGTCGAGGCGGTCGGGGTAGGAGTTTAGCTCCAGGGCGGTGTTCGTGGCCTTCGCTTCCTTTATGAGGCGCGAGACGTTTACCTCGTAGGGCTCGCGGCGGTTTAGTATGCGGCCGGTGGGATGGGCGATGGTGTTGACGTGCGGGTTGTTCATGGCCCGCACTATTCGCTCCGTCATCGCCTCCTCACCTATGCCGAACGAGGTGTGGATGGAGGCCACGACGAAGTCGAGCTCCGCCAGGAGTGCGTCCTCGTAGTCGAGCGCGCCGTCTTTGAGGATGTCCACCTCCGAGCCACAGAGAAGGCGTATCTCGGGGTACCTCTCGTCAGCGGTCCGCACGGCCTCCAGCTTCTCCTTCAGGCGGGCGGGGGAGAGGCCATTGGCTACCTTCAGGCTCTGGGAGTGGTCGCAGAAGACCAGGTACTCGTAGCCCAGAGCGATGGCGGCCTCGGCCATGCTCTCGATGGTGCCCCGGCCGTCGGAGTAGTTGGTGTGGACGTGCAGGTCGCCGCGCACGTCGCCGACCTCGACGAGGTCCGGCAGCTCCCCTCTCTCGGCGGCGCGTATCTCACCGGTGTCTTCTCTCAACTCCGGGGGGATGTAGGCGAGGCCGAGCCTCTCGTAGATCTCCGCCTCCGACGCCACGGGCTCGTAACGCTGTGTTCCGGCCTCCGCCAGGCCATACTCGGAGATATTCAGGCCCATCTTCACGGCTCGCTCGCGCAGCACGACATTGTGGGCCTGGCTCCCGGTGAAGTGGTGCAGGAGCGAGCCGTAAGCCTCCGGCTCCACGATCCTCAGGTCAACCTCCACCCCACGACACTTTATAAACACTTTCGACGGCCCGTGCGCCAGGACCTCGTCCACGAACGGAGCCTCCGCGAAGGCGTCGGCTAGAGCCTTACCGTCGCTGCTCGCGGCGACGATGTCGAGGTCGCCTATGGTCTCCTTCTGGCGGCGCAGGGAGCCGGCGAGCTCCGCCTCCTCGCAGGCCGGGTTCGAGCGGACGAAGCCGAGGACGTGCTCCCCGAGGGCCGTAGCCTGGTCGAGGAGCATCCGGCGCTCGGTGGCATTGTAGGTACGGGCGGCGCGCAGGATGCGCTCCTCGCTCTTCTTGCCGAAGCCCTTGAGGGAGGCGAGGCTGCCCTCTTCCAGTTCGCCAAGCTCCTCGACGCTCGTTATGCCGAGCTCCCGCCACAGGCGTCCCGCCGTGCGTGGGCCGACGCCGGGCAGGCGGGTCACTTCGACGAGGCCGGCCGGGATCTCTTCGAGTAAGTCGGCGAGTATTTGAGGGGTGCGGTCCTCGGCGAGGTCGCGTATTACAGTGGCCAGAGTGGCTCCGACGTGCGGCAACTCTTTGAGGTCCTCGACCTCTAATACTGGGCGGCCCAGTGCGAGCACCGACTCGGCTGCGCGACGATAGCCGAGGACGCGGTAGTAGGCTTCATCTTTGAGTTCCATGAGCGTTGCGATCGTATCCAGGCCGCGGGCGACGTCGGCGTTCTGCAAGGGGACCTCCTGATCTCTCTCGAAAGTAATTATACGGGGCTCGCCAGCGCGAACCCCGGGGTAGAATCCCCTTCATGCTCTCTAAAGAGTTGCTGCGCAAAGAGATCAGCCGTAGGCTCTCGCGCTGGCTGGGGCTGACGCTCACGGTCCAGCTCGCTGTCGGCCTCCTGCTCTCTTTGGGGGTCATCTGGACCTTTGCCCAGATTATCGATGAAGTCGTCGAGGGCGAGAGCCAACGGTTCGACGAGACGGTGCTGCTCTGGATCGACGGGCATTTCCCCGGCTGGCTCTACGAACCGATGCTCCTCGTCACGGCCCTGGGCGGCTTCGAGGTTACCATACCGCTACTCGTCGTCGCGACCTACGCCTTTTATCGCAAGAGCGCGAGGATCTCGGCCACCCTGCTACCGGTCGCCACCCTCGGGAGCATCGTCCTGACCGAAGTCCTCAAGAGGGGCTTCGACCGCACACGTCCGGAGCTACTCGACTCCTACTACACCGCCTCCGGGTACTCCTTCCCGAGCGGCCACGCCACCTTCGCGGCGGGCTTCTACGGTACCCTGACCCTGCTCCTCGCCTGGCGTCTCAGCGGTACAAGGCGCTGGGCGGTCGCCGCAGCCGGCGTCGCTCTCGTGCTACTCATCGGCTTCTCGCGCCTCTACCTGGGCGCCCACTACCCTACAGACGTTTTGGCCGGCTTTCTCGCGGCGCCGCTCTGGGTCAGCTTTATCGGGCTGTGCTACTTCCTCTGGCGCACGCTTCGCAGGCATCCCTCCGGGAAGGTCGAAGGGAAGTAGTAACCTGGCACGGCGTGCTGCTCCGGCAAGCGTGTGGAAAAAACCGTCGGGAGGTGGTAGTTTCCCGGGGTGCTCGAAGCCATCCTACAGCCACTCATCGATTGGGTCACGCGTACTATTGGAGACTACGGTCTCTTTGCGGTCTTCGGGCTGATGCTGCTCGAGAGCATGGGTATCCTGATCCCCTCGGAGGCGATCTCGCCGTTCGCCGGTTACCTGGTCTCGCAGGGCCAGATGGGTCTCTTCGGAGCGGTGGCTGCCGGAGTCCTGGGTAATATCGTCGGGTCCTGGGTCGCGTACTTCATCGGGCTGTGGGGCGGGCGGGAGCTGTGGTTCAAGTACGGGCGTTACGTCGGGGTGCGGGCGCACCATCTGGCGGTGGCCGAGAAGTGGTTCGACAGGTACGGCGAGTTTACGGTCTTTATCTCTCGTTGCCTGCCTGTGGTACGCACGTTTATCTCCTTCCCGGCCGGGACCGCCCGGATGAACTTCCCGAAGTTCACCCTCTACACCTCTCTTGGGTGCGTGCCGTGGGTCTTCGCCCTTACCTACCTGGGGTACCTGCTCGGGGAGAACTGGGACGCGGTCGGCGACTTCTTGCACTACCTGGACTATGCGGTCGCCCTGGCGGTCCTCGCGGGGGCCGTCTACCTCTTTCTGCGCTGGCGTTCCGGCCGGTCTTCGCGGGTCTCTTAGTACAACCACGCCGGTAGACCTCCTCCGTTAGAATGGCGTGATGGAGAGTCTCTTTCAGCTTCTGGTCCTGGCGGTCCTGGGACTCTTTGGGGGGGTACTCTCGGGGGTCGCAGGGGTGGGCGGCGGGATCGTCTTCGTACCCACGCTCGTGTATGCGGCGGGGTGGGGTATCAAGGAGGCCGTCGCGGCGAGTCTGGTCATCGTCGTCTTCAGCTCCCTCTCCGGGACGGTCCGCAACGCCCGCAGCGAGGACCCGGTCGAGTGGCGGCCGGCGCTGCTCCTCGCCGCCTCGGTAGCGCCGGCGTCCCTGATCGGGGTCTATATAAGCACTATCTCGCCGACGGCGGTGGTGCAGATCGCCTTCTCGGTGATACTCCTGGCCCTCGCCTACCCGACGGGCCGTAGCCGCGGCAGCGGGCCTCCTGTAACGGGCAGCAAGGGGCTATCACGCCCCCTCGTCTCGCTCTACGGGGCTGGCATCGGGACTCTCTCGGGGCTCGTGGGGATCGGGGGCGGGGTCGTGCTGGTGCCCCTGCTGATGCTCGGCTTCGGGCTATCGACGAAGCGTGCGATCTCGACGAGCCTCGCGGTGGTCTTCTTTACCGGCATCGTCGCCTCGGCTGGGTACATCGCCACGGGCTTCAGCGACCTCGTAAGCCTCGCGCCGCTGGTGGTGGGGGCCATGATCGGGGCCTGGCTCGGGGTGCGGTTGCGGGACTGGCTGCCGGAGAAGGCGATACGGCTCGGCTTCGCCGGTTTCATGGTCGTGACCGCGTTACGCACCCTGGTCGACGCCCTGGATATACTCTAGCCGCACGTTATGGACAAGAAGTCGCGCACGGTCCTTTTCTCGATCTCCTCGAACGCCGTTCTGCTCACCGTGAAGCTGGTGGCGGGCGTGCTGACCGGCTCGGTGAGCGTCCTCTCCGAGGCGGTCCACTCGGCGACCGACCTCGTCGCCTCGGTCATCGCCCTCGTCGCCGTGCAGCGCTCGAACTCGCCCCCGGACGAGGACCACAACTACGGTCACGGGCGCTTCGAGAACCTGGCCGGCGTCTTCGAGGGGCTCGTGCTCTTCGTGGTGGGTGGCTACATCGTCTACGGCGCGGTGGACAATATCCTGAACGGCGCGGAGCTGGAGCTCCTGGGCCTCGGCATCGTGGTGATGGCCCTCTCGGCCGTCGTGAACCTGTTCGTCTCCGAGTGGCTCCTGCGGGTGGCGCGCGAGACGGACTCCCGGGCTTTGGAGGCCGAAGGATACAACCTGCGCACGGACGTCTGGGGTGCCGCGGGCGTGGCCGTGGGGCTAATTGGCGCTCTCGTGACCGGATGGACGGTGCTCGACCCGATCATCGCGGCGCTCATAGGGCTTGCGATCCTGTGGACCGCGTTTCGCCTCGTCTCGCGCAGTACCCGCGTCCTCCTCGACGAGAGCCTGCCGCCGGATGAGCTGGACATGGTCGAGCGCGTAATAGAGGACTGTGTAAGGAGCGAGGCGGCGATCCGGGGCTTCCACAAGCTCAGGGCGCGCAAGAGCGGGTCCCAGCGGCACATAGACTTCCATCTCCAGCTAAAGGCCCAGACCACACTCGGGGAGGCGCACAAGATCTCCGACGACCTCGAAGAGAGGATACGGCGCGGACTGCCCAACTCGGACGTCCTCATACACCTCGAAGACGACCGCAGCTTCGTGGACGGGACCACCCTCTGATAGCCTGCCGGCCCCGGATACGTTACCCCGAACGCTCGTGACCGGAGGACATCCCGATCAGCAAGGTCCGGAGACGGGCGCCGCACCCAAAGGCCGGGTACGCTCACGCCGGAAGGGCTGGGGGGCGCTGGAGTTCCTCGTCACGCTCCTCGTCTCCTTCGCCCTCATCTTCGGCGTCGTGGAGCCGTTCGTCGTCGAAGACTATAAGATCCCGTCAGAGAGCATGGTCCCGACGCTGGAGATCGAGGACAGACTCTTCGTCAACAAGTTCATCTACCGCTTCATCGACCCAGAGCGGGGTGACATCGTCGTCTTCAAGAGCGTCGAGGGTGGAGAGGAGGACCTGATAAAGCGGGTCGTCGCCGTGCCGGGGGATATGGTCGAGGTGCGCGACGGGGAGCTCTACGTCAACGGCCAGACCCAGGAGGGCTCTTACGTCAACCGGGAGTTTCCGGACCGAAGCTACTACGGACCAAATACTGTGCCCGAGGGCCACGTCTTCGTGATGGGCGACAACCGGGCGAACTCTCGGGACTCGCGTTTCTTCGGCCCCGTGCCCTACGAGAACATAGAGGGCGAGGCGTTCCTGCTCTTCTGGCCACCAGACAGGATAGGGTCGCTCCTCTGAGATCGAGCGAGGAACGCTTGCGGGAGGAAGAGGTTCCCGAGAGCCGGCGCGAGTTACGCCGGCAGCGGCGAAAGGAGAGAGGCCTCGCCGGGCTCATCGCCCGCCTGCGCGTGCCGGGCCGCTCTAAAAAGGGGGCGGAGAAGCTCCCGCCCGGAGAGGCGGTCCCGAAGAGCCGGCGGGAGCTGCGCGCCGAGCGCCGGAAGAAGAAGGGCAGCGGTCCCGCCGAGTTCGTCGTGACCATTATCGTCGCGTTCGTGCTCGTCTTCGGCGTCGTGCAGCCGTTCATAGTGCAGGCTTTTCGCATCCCGTCGGCGAGCATGGTCCCGACACTGGAGATAAAAGACCGGATCCTCGCCAACAAGTTCATCTACCGCTTCGCCGAGCCGGAGAGGGGAGATATCGTCGTCTTCGATAGCGTCGAGAACGGCGACGACGACACGCTCATCAAGCGCGTCGTGGGGTTGGAGGGGGATGAGATCCGGGTTCAAGGTGGGCTCCTCTTCGTGAACGGGGAGCCGCAAGAGGAGCCCTATCTTAATGAAGAGGAGTCGTTCAGGGGATACTACGGTCCGGCTACCGTCCCCGAAGACCACGTCTTCGTCATGGGCGACAACCGCGGCAACTCGGCTGACTCGCGCGTCTTCGGCCCCGTGCCCCTCGACAACATAAAGGGCGAGGCGTTCGTACGCTTCTGGCCCATCTCGAAGATCGGTGACCTCTAGGTCTTGCTTATCAGCTATCGGCAGATCGGTATCTCTGCGAGGACTAACGCCGGGTCGTAGCGGTCGCGTCGAGTGGCCGTTCGCCCGGTTGGCGGCGATACGCGGGCAAGAGTTGACGGCTCCCCGGTCGAAGAGTGGACCCCTAGTCCACGATCTGCTCGGTCAGGCTGCGGGGGTCGAAGTAGGCCATGAAGCGCTTGACCTTGTCGCCTTCGATCTCCAGGATGCTCACGCCATCGTAGGAGACGGTCTTTCCGCCCTCGGTGCCCTCGGTGGTCCACTCCAGGGCGGCGTGGCCCGCGTCATCGGCGAAGACGTTGCGGAACTCGGACTTCATCTGATCAAAGGTCTTTCGGTAGCTCGTCCAGAACTCGCGCAGCCCATCGTGCCCGCTGAAGGTCTTTGGCACAGCGATGTTGCCCACGTCGCAGTCCTCGGTATGGATCTCTACCAGACCCTCCACGTCCCGATCCTCTTCGAGCTTCCACAGCGCCTCTTTGAACCTCTCCGCGACCTCTTGAGACAAGAACATCCACCCCTTACTCGAAAAGCGTAGCCTCTACACGAACATGCCAGCCATTCTACCTGGAGTTCGCGCCTCGAACCGTAATCCGCTTGACTCTACAAACGCTTCGTGCGACGACTCATGTCTCTATAACTCGACAGAAGGAGTGGCAAATACCTTGCGGTGCACATTCTCGCATTCAGACCCGCCGGGAGCCTCTCTTCGAAAGCACTAATCCTCGCGTCTCGCGTGGTGTCGAAGGAGCTACTGAAGCTACGACAGCGTCGAGCCCCGGCGCTGTGTGACGCCGGGGCTCGGATTGTGAGGATTGGCTTATCTTACGTGGCTTGGCTTCTTGAGCATGTCGGCGGTGAGGTAGAGGCTCACGCCAAAGTAATAAACGAGGTAGAGGAGCGAGAAGGCCAGGAGAAAGGCGTCCGGGTTCGGCATCTGGAGGAGGATGACGACGTAGCTCACGATCCAGAGCGACGTGAGCGTCAGGTTGAGCTTGCGGAAGGTAAGCGTGCGCGACGGGTAGACGTACCGGATCGGCACGAAGACCAACACCGAGCAGACGACGAGTATAGCGGCGACGGTCCAGACGCCGGCGTCGAAGACGATGGCGTAGAACGCTACTACGTTCCAGTAGCTCGGGAAGCCGAGGAAGAAGTGGTCTGTCTCGGCGCCGTCCCCGGTCTTGGCGTCCACCCGGCAGAACTGGTAGCTCGACGCGAGGATGGGGAGCGCGGCCAGGACCACGCCGAACGTGCCGCCGGGGAGGTAGCCCATGCTCCACAGGAGGAGCATCGGGGCGAGGACGTAGGTCATGTAGTCAACGATGTTGTCCAGGAGGCTGCCATCGAAGGAGGGCAGGAACTCTTTGACGCGGAAGCGGCGGGCCAGGAGGCCGTCGGTGCTGTCTATGATGAGGGTCGCGAGTATGAGCCACAGCGCCAGGACGGCGTTGCCGTTGTAAGCGGCGATCAGGATAAGGAGCGTCAGCACCGCCCCGCTCGCGGTGTACAGATGCACCGCGGAGGCGCGTAGACGCTGCCAGTTAGAGACCGGCACCGTACTCTTGGCGGCCACCGTACCTTCAGCGTTGATGTCTTCCATCCGACCCTCCCTTCTAAAAACTATGTCCTATGGTCTGCGGCGCATAATATCAGCCATGTACCCCGGTATGCACCAATGTTGCCAAACCGGAGTGGTTCAGCCGCGCGGAGTCTCTTCTATCTCCACGGTCTCGATCCTGTCGCCCGGCTCGCGGTCGAGCTGCGGGTCGCGCTCGCGGATGGTGTTTACGACCTCCATCCCCTCGACGACCTCCCCGAAGACCGCGTGCCGCCCGTCGAGCCAGGGTGTCGCCGTATACGTGATGAAGAACTGCGACCCGCCCGTGTTCGGCCCCGCGTTCGCCATCGAGAGGACGCCCGGCTTGTCGTGCCGGAGTTCCGGGTGGAACTCGTCCCGGATGCGGTACCCTGGTCCCCCGGTGCCGGTCCCGGTTGGGTCGCCACCCTGAACCATAAAGTCCTTTATGACCCTGTGAAAGGTCGTCCCGTCGAAGTAGCCGTCGCGCGCCAGGAAGACGAAGTTGTTGACCGTCTCCGGGGCCTCCTTCGCGAAGAGCTTGATGCGGATGGGGCCCTTCTCTGTCCGGAAGGTCGCGTAGTAGTCGTTGTCGGGGGAGATGCTCATCTCCGGCGGGCCGTTGTAACCCTTACTTTGGGCCATGTAATCCTCCTAGTCTCTTTGGAACTTATCCTAACCGAAGGAACGGCACCTGGTATGTGACCCAGTGTACGCCGAGGATTCTACGGGGCCGCGGTTATGTCCCCTTCTCCGTGCTCGCCTCCAGGGAGCGGATGCGGTTGATCGCCGCCGCCACCTCCTGGGGCCGGGGCAGGCTCATCTCGCCGGGATGCCCCCGGTAGTTGCCGAGCGAATCGAGGCCATCACGCTCTACCGAACCGAGCGCCCCGCACACGACCTCCTTCACCCTTTGGCTCTCGCCCGCGGAGGCGAACTCGCCGATGGCGCGGGCTATGGCCTCGGTCTGACCGGCCTCGGCGAGCTGTTCGAGGTACGAGAGGTCCACCCGCGCTCGGCCCAACTCTATGGTGTTCGGGCCCTTGCCCCGGGCGGTCTCCCGCTTGCCGCGCCGCAGGTCTATGGAGGACGCCCTCACCCGGCGGCCCCTCGGGGGGCGTGCCTCTCCGGTTCGCGCGGCGCCCGGGATCGGGAAGCTCTCGCGTACCTCGCGGGCTCGTTGCGTAGCGTCGAGCGCGACGTAGTCCTCCATCAGGATCACCCGGTCCGCCACGTCCAGGTAGTCGCCGACGCCACCGACGACCACTATCGTCGAGACGCCCAACGAGTCGTACAGGGGCCTCACCAGGTCTATAAACGGGGAGATTGGCTCCTTGCTCACCAGCTCGCGCATCCGCTCGTCCCGGATCATGAAGTTGGTGGCGCTCGTGTCCTCGTCCACGAGGAGGAGCGACGTCCCGATCTCCAGCGCCTCCGCGATGTTCGCCGCCTGCGACGTCGAGCCCGAGGCGTTCGGGGTCGAGAAGCTCGTCGTCGAACGTCCTCCCGGCAACTCCCCGATCATGCCGGATATGTCCACCCCCGCTACGCTCCGACCGTCCTCCGCCCTCACCTTCACGGCGTCCGACCGTGCCACCACGTACTCTCGCCCGTCCCCTGGCGCGTGGTCGTAGACGCCCCAGGCGAGCGCCGAGAGCAACGTGGATTTCCCGTGGAACCCGCCCCCCGCGACGAGCGTGACCCCCTCTGGAATCCCCATCCCCGAGACGGAGCCGCGGTTGGGCAGCTCCACGGTGACGCGGAACTCCTCCGGGCTGCTGAATGCCACGGCTCCCTCGCGCAACGGCCGGTCGCTCGCCCCGCTCTCTCGCGGCAGCATCGCCCCGTCGGCCACGAACGCCACGAGCCCGAGCCCCGGTAGCTGCTTACGCAGGTGGTCCGCGTCCTCGACGGTCTCGACGTGCTCCCGGGCCGCCGTCTCGTCTACCCCGGCGGGTGTCAGCGCCTCGCGTACTACCTTCGGCAGCTCCTCGAGCAGCATCGTCCGGGCTGCCCGGGCGTCCACCGTCCGGCCCCGGGCCGGGAGGCCGGCGGCCATACGCGCCTCGACGTACCCGTTCGCCACCACCATCGAGGTACGGGGCAGGACGACCTGGGAGGTACGTTGTATCTCGATCCTGCCGCTCCCGCCCGAGCCCCGGCTACCCTTGACCGCGCGGCGCAACACTCGCTCCACCGAGCGCGTCAGGAAGTCCTCGAAAGCTACCCGGCGCACCTGGTTTTGGAACAGTCCCTGGTCGAAGCCGTTCTGATCCGTCCGCACGCGTATCAGGGAAGGCGGGGCGAACGGATCTCGCTGGACTCTATCTATAAAGAGCGTAAAGCCTTCGAGGTCGTAGGAGCCCTGGAGGTCCTTGTAGGCACCGTAGCCCTTGCGGTCTATACGGTCGAGTGTAGAGTGGAGGCGTTTCATATTCCTCTCAGCGGTAGATGTCTCTGCGATGTCCGATCTTGAGGATGGTAACGAGCCTCTGCTCGTCATCCACGTCGTAGACGATCCGGTAATTTCCTACTCGCATCCGCCACTCGTCTCTGTTGGTCATCTTCAGCTAGCCACGAGGGCGTGGTTCCTCTCCCAATGACTTCAACGCTGCGAGCACCCGTTCGTAGACGCTCTCGGGAAGACGAGCTAACCTCCGACGTACCCTCCTCGGGACGAGGACTTCATACAAGACCCTCTCCTCTTAACCTCTTCCGCTCCTCCTCTATCTCCTTGACGGCCTCGTCGTAGGGTAGAAGATCCTCCTCACCGCGCTCGATCGCGGCTCGCGCCTCGTCGACCGCACGAGCGTCCTCCAGGTCTTCTAACTCCTCGACCATCTTTTCGTACTCTTCTATATCTAGAAGCACGGCCACACGCTTGCCGTTCTCGTCCACCACGTAGCGCCCGTCCATCATCTCACCTCCTCCCGGAGCTTGTAGAGTGGCTTGTCCGAGCGGCCGCTCTTCTGTATCTCTATCTTCCCTTCGACTTCTAACTCATCTAATGCGTGCCGGATCTCGCGTTTGTCCTCACCTAGCAACCGGTGCCAGTCGGTCGTGGAGTAGAGGACGCCGTTCGGGAGGGCGGTCAAGACCTTGAGGATCCTGGCCTTCGTCTCCTCCACCGCTAGTCGAGTCCCAGTTTGGTCCAGGCTTCGTTGAGGGTGGGGCGGGCGACGTCACGCGCCCTCTCGGCCCCGGCCTCGAGGATGTCGTCAAGCTTTCGCGGGTTGTCCAGCAGCTCGCGGGTACGGTCGCGGATGGGGGAGAGCCCCTCGACGACGACCTCGGCGAGGTCCTTCTTGAGGTCGCCGTAGCCCTTGCCCCGGTACTGTTCCTCGATCTCGGGGACGGGGATGCCCGTCAGCCCGGCATAGATGTCGAGGAGGTTGGTGATCGCGGGTTTATCGGGGCTCGCGATTATCTCCGAGCCGGAGTCGGTCTTGGCGCGACGGATCTTGCGCCGCGCGACATCCGGGTCGTCGAGGATGGCGACGTAGCTTCCCTGCACCGGTGAGCTCTTGCTCATCTTGGCGGTCGGTTCGTCGAGGGCCATGACCCGCGCCCCGGTCTTCAGGATCATCGCCTCCGGCACGATAAAGGTCTCGCCGTAGAGGTGGTTAAAGCGCCGCGCGAGCGTCCGCGCGAGCTCCAGGTGCTGGCGCTGGTCCTCGCCGACCGGCACCAGATTCGCGTTGTAGAGGAGGATGTCGGCGGCCATGAGCACCGGGTAGTCAAAGAGACCGACGCTCGCGGACTCGGCGCCGCCCTTCTGCGCCTTGTCCTTGAACTGTGTCATGCGCGAGAGCTCGCCGAACCGCGCCACGCAGTTGAGGAGCCACGTCAGCTCGGTATGCTCCGGGACCCGGCTCTGGCGGAAGACCACGGACTTCTCCGGGTCGATGCCCGAGGCCAGGTAAATCGCCGCGACCTCCCGGATCTTACTCCTCAGTACCTTTGGGTCCTGGGGTACGGTGATCGCGTGCAGGTCCACGATACAGAAGTAGTTCTCATACCTCTCCTGGATCCCGACCCAGTTCTTTAACGCCCCGAGGTAGTTGCCGAGGTGCAGGTTGCCACTCGGCTGTATGCCGCTGAATACTCGCTCTCCGGTTTGCATAACGCTATTCTAGCCGACCCACGGCGGGTTGCCTAAACACCAGCAAGTGCTAGCCGCCTGCACCCCTTCCAAGATCTCGCAACTTTATACGACGCTACAAGATCGGATAATAGCTCCTAACCTGCAGGCACCACCAGGACGCGAGAAAGCTTGGCTGAAGCAGGATGCTATGCAGGATCGTGGATATGGGATTCCAAGAAGACCTCTTCTAGGCAGCTCGGTTAATAGAGATTTGTAGAATCTACAAGCATAAAATCCTGACAGTAAACTGCTCAACTAGCAGATGCAGCCCGGTACGCAGCGCGCTGCCGCTTCGCGAGGAGGTTGTCCGCCCACAGCGGACGATGAGGAAAAGGGGCTACCTGCTCCTCTCCACTTTCACCTTATACCGTACAGGGGGGCTTGCGGCAAGCCCCGGGTCGTGCCGCATAATTGCCGGCCGAAGCCAGAAGCTACGGAATGGGAGGAGTCTGGCTATGACCGAGCATGCGGTAGTGATCGCCGGAGGAGGTCCGACAGGGCTGATGTTGGCGGGCGAGTTGGCGTTGGCGGGCGTCGACGTTGCCATCGTCGAGCGGCGCGCCAGCCAAGACCTCACCGGCTTGCGCGCTGGCGGTCTGCACTCACGCACCATCGAGGTCCTCGATCAGCGCGGAATCGCCGATCGGTTCCTCTCGCAGGGACAGGTGGCCCAGGTCGCGGGGTTCGCCTGGATCCCTCTGGACATCAGCGACTTTCCCACCCGGCACAACTACGGGCTCGGGCTGTGGCAGAACCACATCGAGCGCATACTGGCCGGCTGGGTCGGCGAGCTGGTGGTGCAGATCTATCGCGGACGCGAAGTGACGGGTTTCGCGCAGGACGACACCGGCGTCGACGTGGAGCTCTCTGACGGCCAATCGCTGCGGGCGGAATATCTCGTCGGGTGCGATGGAGGACGCAGTCGGATCCGCAAAGCAGCCGGCATCGAGTTCCCCGGGTGGGATCCGACAACCAGCAACCTGATCGCCGAGGTCGAGATGGCCGAGGAGCCGGAATGGGGCTTACGCCGCGACGCCCTCGGTATCCATGCCTTGAGCAGGTTGGAGGATGGGGGGCCGGTGCGGGTCATGGTGACCGAACAGCATATCGGAGCCACCGGTGAGCCCACCCTGCGCGATCTCAGCGAGACGCTCATCGCTGTATACGGAACCGATTACGGGATCCACAGTCCCACCTGGATCTCGAGATTCACCGACATGGCTCGGCAGGCAGCTTCCTACCGCAAGGGACGGGTGCTGCTGGCTGGCGACGCCGCACACGTGCATTACCCTGTGGGTGGACAGGGCGTCAACACCGGCGTGCAGGACGCGGTGAATCTGGGATGGAAGCTGGCCCAGGTGGTCAACCGGACATCGCCAGACAGCCTCCTGGATACCTACCATGCCGAGCGTCACCCGGTCGCTGCCCGCGTGCTGCGCAACACGATGGCGCAAGTCGCGCTTCTCCGCACAGATGACCGCACCAACGCCTTGCGCGACACCATTTCCGAGCTCCTCAGCATGGACGAGCCTCGCAGACGATTCGCCGCGATGATGTCCGGTCTGGACATTCACTACGACCTCGGCGACGAACACCCGCTGCTCGGGCGCCGCATGCCCGATCTCGACCTGGTCACCGCCAACGGCCCGCTGCGGGTATTCACCCTGCTGCACGATGCCCGGCCGGTGCTACTCAACCTCGGTGAGCCCGGCGGCTTCGACATCACTCCATGGGCGGATCGGGTTCAGTTGATCGACGCCAAATACGTTGGTACGTGGGAGCTTCCGGCACTCGGGGCGGTCACTGCTCCCACCGCCGTGTTGATTCGGCCCGACGGATATGTGGCCTGGGTGGGAGAACTAACCCAGCTGGGGCTCGCTGACGCGCTAACCACCTGGTTCGGACCGCCTACTGCAGCGTAGCGCACCGGCTTCCAAGATCAATCTGTTAGGAGTTCTTATGGACCTCACCAACGCTTCGGCGATCGTCACTGGCGGCGCTGGCGGCTTCGGCTCCGCGACCGTGCGCAGGCACGAGGAGAGGGCCTAAGAGCTTATACCCTGGCCCTCTCCTGTGCTGTTATGGCCGCTGAGTTTCCTAGAAGACCTCTTAGCGACAATAGAGTGAATAGAGGCAAACGAGTCCTCTTAGCGTGAGCACTTCCGACATACACAATGGTTACGGGCTTGCGCTCCTAGCCGTGGTGATAGCATTCTCCAACTCTTCGGGACGCTCCGACCCAACAAACACCTTCTCGCCACTGGCTAGCTGAAGCTGCACCCCACGTCCCCTTATAGGGTTACTAGGTCTCATCACGTAAAGATACCTACCACCCTTCGCTACGCTCAGTCCCCAAAAGTGCCATCCCCAGTATTCGGTACTTCGCAGCGAATTGTAAGTGCTTACCTCCCATCGCAAGATCTCGCTAAGGGCAATGTTTTTGTGCGTCATTCGGCGGGGCAGCAAACTCCACTTCTGAGGATGAATCCGAAGGTGAAGATGGCTAGAATCGAGCTTGGTAACCAGCTTCATCATAAAGGTCAACGCCGCACCCGCAAGAGCGACTAAGGCGAACACAGTGAAGAACACCCGAACGAGACCAATATTCGCCCCACTGCTAATCCACATCAGGATAGCAGGATAACCGAGTGCAACGACGGGCAGTAGCACGATAGCCTTCATCCATAAGGGCAAGCGTTGCTCTTCTTCGAAGAAGAGTCGTTGTTCTAGGTGTTCTTCCATATGGATACCATGCCTCCTCCAAAGAGCGAGTGCAAGGCGATGGTGCAGAACGGGCAGCTATCGAGTTCTGGGCGAATGCGCTTTCTCCTGAGTGATGCCGATCTACGATAGGCCACCTAACTTCCGAGAAGACCCCACTCAGGAAGCTCAGTTTCCTAGAAGACCTCTTAGCGGCAATCTGTTGAATAGAGGTGAAGGGTAGCTCTCCACGCACTCTCTAATACAAGAGTTATTTAGTAGACTTCCCTCCACTTAGCATACAGAAGGGGCGGATACAGAGAAGAGGTTTGCCCATGACCACTGAACCTGAAAAGGGCACGTCGGAAGGAGTCGCGCATCAGTACGCGCGCCGGATGAGCCAGGAGACTTCGGTCTGGTACATGGGCTGCCTCTTTAGCGTCCTGGCTGATTCGGAAGATACCGGTGGGCGCTTCGGTCTGATGGAGATGGTGGCGCCCAAAGGCCTCGAGCCGTCGCGCCATGTCCACTACCGGGACGACGAGGGCTTCTATGTGCTTGAAGGCAACGTCACCTTCTACGTCGGCGCGGAGACCTACGAGGCTGGCCCCGGGACGTTCGTCTTCCTGCCACACGGCGTAGCTCACTCGTACACTTTCCAGACCGACGTAGTTCGAATGCTCGCCCTCGTAGCTCCTGGCGGGATCGAGAAGCACTTCCAGGATCCTCGGTTCAGCGAGCCAGCCAAAGCACTGAGGTTGCCCTCACCGACCGCCGAACCACCTAACATGGCCATCTTAGAGGAGATGGCTAAGGATCTGGCTAGTTACGGCACGGAGGTCGTCGGACCTCCTGGTATGCCAGAGTAAGGGTAGCAGACCCCACGGCAGAGGAGGAGCGTCTTATGGACGACCAGCGGGTGCCAAACTCCAGGAGATGGACGAGCAACAGGCGCAACATTTCCTCGCCGAGCTGTTGTCCAACCTCAGCGCCGAGCAGGAATACGAGATACGCCACGATAAGTATACGATGAAGATGCCCCAGTCTGGAGAGCGTATTCGGAGGCGGGAGAAGATGAGGGCGTTCCAGGAGGCCTATCCTCACCCACCAAGCATCCAGCTACGCCGAGTGGTGGTAAGGGATGGGCAGTGGATCCTTGAGGGAGTCAACGACTATGGTGGGGGGCAGGTAAGTAACGTCGTGGCTATCATCGAGCTTAAGGACGGTAAGATCTTCCGTGACACTCGCTACTACGCGGAGTCGTTCGAGGCACCGGAGTGGCGAGCGCAGTGGGTTGAACAGATGGAGTAAGAGAGAGTCGGAGCGTTCTCTGCTCTCCGACTGTCGTGGCTCTTGAGTTTCCGAGAATCTTAGCGGCAATCAAGTCTCCGAGAAGAAGTCTTTGCGGCAGTTGGGTAAATAGAGGTAGCCTGCCTCCTAACAGGCACACGCTTTTTACTAGAAGCCATCTCACAAATACCTCAGCAGGATGACAATGCACCCCAGTCGCACGAGACCGAGGTAGTTCTCCACCCTCCGCTCGTAGCGCACCACCAGCCGTCAGAAGTTACCCAGCCACGCAAAGAGGCGCTCTATTTTCCAGCGCCTCTTGTAGCGTCTGAGTGTGCGTCCGTCCTGGGTCCTGGGCTTCTTCCTGTTCCTTCGGTGCGGAGCGATCATCTCTATGCTTCGCTCTTTGAGAGCCTCATCGAGCGGGTCCGAGTCATAGGCCCGGTCTCCGATCAGCCGCTCTGGTTCCTCGCCGGCGCAACTCGTCGCAAGTGTGGCCTCTACGAGCGTGACCTCGTGTGGAGAAGCACTCACCGCGTGTACACCAAGAGGAAGACCAGAAGCGTCTGCTAACACCATGAGCTTCGTACCCTTGCCCCGCTTGGTCTTTCCTACCGACCCTCCCCCTTTTTGGTATTCACAAAGGTACCGTCGATGAAGCACTCGGAGAGGTCCAGCCCGCCGTGCTCTTTCAGGTCTTCGGCCAATGCTCGAAGAATCGCATCCAGCACACCTTCCTCGTTCCACCGCTGGAAGCGCCGGTGACACGTCTGGTAAGACGGGTAGCGTTCTGGCAGGTCGCGCCAGGGAGCACCAGTACGCAAATAGGAAGGATGCCATTGAGGACGCTTCTGGAATCTCGCCAAGGTCTACCACGACCGTCGGCTCGGCGAAGAGGATCGGGGATCAGCGGTTCTAGCACTTCCCACTGTTCGTTGGTCAGGTCCATGTTCCTCCTCCTCTCGAACAACCTAACGCGCAGCCCTTTAGCTTCCCTATTCGTACTTTATGATGTGGCGTCCTAGAAGAGCTACGGGAGGATGGTGTCGAGGTAGAGTTGCTTGACGAGGGTTCTGCGGTCCCTCACCCCGACCTTCCCAAAGATATTCTTGAGATGGTCTTTCACCGTGTTCTCGGAGATGTAGAGGGCCTGGGAGATCCGCCTGGTGGAGGCGCCACGAACAACCAGGTCGACCACTTCTTGCTCGCGGGGGCTTAGCCCGTAGCCGCTCGCGGTTATGTGCAATACCTCCTTCGGCCCTGCCGGCGCGATGATCACCATCGACTCGGCCGGGCGCATGTGGGTCGGTTCGGTTCGCGAGGCTTGAAGCGTAAGCCAACGGCCCGACCGCCCTCGGACTCGGAGGTACGGACTGCCGTTGAGGTCACGATCCGTCTCGGGCTTCAGTGCTCTCTTCAGGGCGCCCAACACCGTCCAGATCGGGGCCGGCAGGCTCTCCCCCTCTCGCCACCTCCCTCCGAGATTCCCTAGTTCTCGCAACCGGCGTTCGACTGCTGGATTGTGCTGTACTACTGTTCCCCACTGATCGAGGACCAGAACCCCCGTCGCGTCGTCTTCGCTGTCTTGGTCGTTATGAAGCTCTTGTTGGAGGGTTGCTGCTCTCAAGCCCGCCGCTATATGCGGGGCAACCCTTCGCATAAAGGCGACCTGCCTGGCGGCAAAGTCCGGGCGTCCCTTCTCCCGCCAAAGTGCCAGCCCGCCCCAGAGTTGTGTGCCCGTACTAAACGCCCCACGCAATTCATAGCCATACCCCTCGGGCCCTACCAGCTCGCGGTAACGTGGGGCTTGCTCGAGCTTGCCTTTTGTGGCTTCCGAGAGGAGCCCCGCCTGTAGCCGGTTCCGCGCCATCCAGTCGAACTCGAGCACGTTGTCCTCGAAGAAGACGTGCTCGAGAAAGACGCGAAGCCCGCTCTCGTCTCCTATCGTCTGGAGAGCGTGGGTGATCAGGCCGTTCGCAGGGTCCATGGTGAAGGCAGCGTACGCCTCGAACGATACGGCTCTCCTCATTCGCTCGGTCACCCGCTGGCGTAGCGTCGTGGGGTCTAGTCCCACGAGGCACAGGCGCCTGACCTCGGCGAAGGCTCGTTCATTGGCGAGATCCGCGTTGCTCATCTCATCCAGTCCCCAAAGAAGGCTACGGAAGCGTCCGGAGCCATCAACTGGTTCCCATTCTAGCTCAGCGAAGAGAAAATATCCCCCAAAAGGGTGGTTTCTCTACCACCCGAAACTAGTTAACGTCAGCTCGTAACGTGATTGACGGCAGGGCGCGAACGGCGTTTCGCCCCGAAGGAGAAGGAGGAAGAAAAACTGATGACCGCACAATCCAACGAACAACTGGGCGCAAGGACGAACGTGGAGGTGGTGCAGGAGACCTACGAGGCGGTCGGCCGCGGTGACATCCCCGCGCTGCTGGACGTCCTGACTGACGACGTAGAGTGGACCTTTCAGGGCCCCTCCGTAATCCCTTTTGCCGGCACTCGCCGCGGGCGCCGAGG
>CADCVG010000092.1 GCA_902806075.1 uncultured Rubrobacteraceae bacterium | reverse complement strand
TGCCCGGATCGAAGCATATTTATCGCAATAGAGCGCCCCGCTCGTAGACTGGCTGACCTGCCATTCCGCTTCAACAAACCACCGTTAATTGGGCGACGGAGTAGGACCGGGAGGCCCGGTTTCTGGTGGGATGTGTCAGATTCGTAGAGTTTATACTATGGCATAGCTGGACTTGAGTCAGCAGTGGGGCGGCCACGACCGAAAGTGAGGAGTGGAGATGGAATCCAGAACCATCGAAGCCGATGGCATTCGTATGCGCTGGGAAGAGGAGGGGGAGGGGCACCCGGTTGTCTTTGTCCACGGCATCCCGACCACTCCGCGTCTCTGGCGGCATGTGATCCCGCGCGTGCGAAATGCCCGCTGCATGGCGTGGGAGATGGTTGGCTACGGCGCTTCTATAAATGAGGGATGGGAGCGCGACATCTCCGTGGCGAGACAGGCGGACTATCTGGCGGCCTGGATGCGGGAGGTGGGGCTGGAGAGCGCTTTTTTTGTCGGGCACGACCTCGGAGGGGGCGTTGCCCAGATCCTGGCCGTGCGTCGGCCGGAGCTCGTGCGGGGCCTCGTTCTGATGAACTCTATCTGCTACGACTCCTGGCCGATACCGAGCGTCAAGGCGATGCGGATGATGGGGTCGGGGGTGGAGCGGATGCCCGATGGGGTCTTTCGCCTCGTCTACAGTACCTTCCTGCACAGGGGCCACGACAACAGCGATCGGGCGAAGGAGTCGATCGCGGAACACTGGCCCTACTACGAGGCGGCGGGGGGTGCGGCGGCGATGGTCCGGCAGGTCCGCTCCCTCGACGTGAACGACACGCTTGCCATCGCCGACCTGATCCCTAACATACAAGTCCCGGCGCGTCTGGTGTGGGGCGCGGCGGACGAGTTCCAGCAGATCGGCTACGGTTACCGGCTCGCCTACGAGCTCGGGGCGAAGATCGAGCGTATCGAGGGCGGCAAGCACTTCGTCCCCGAGGACCACCCCGAGGAGGTCGCGGCGGCCGTCAACGACCTCCTGGAAGGGGCGGGGTAAGACCGGAAGAGATACTCCAGACTGGCAGGAGGTCCCATGAACTTCGAACTCAGCAAAGAGCAGCGGGAGGTCAAGGAGCGGGCGGCGGAGTTTGCCGACCGGGAGGTCGCGCCCTACGCGGCGGAGTGGGACCGGGAGGCGCGGTTCCCTGCGGAGGTGTTCGGGAAGCTCTCCGAGGCCGGCTTTATGGGGCTGTGCGTGCCGGAGGAGTACGACGGGGTGGGGGCGGACTTCCTCTCTTACGTGTTGCTTCTGGAGGAGATCAGCTGTGCCGACGCGGGCGTGGGAGTGACGCTCGCGGTTCACACGAGCGCGGGTACGCTGCCGATCCTCGACTACGGGGACGAGGGGCAGAGAGAGCGGTGGGTGCCGGACCTCGCTCGTGGTGAGAAGATCGGTTGCTTCGCTCTTACCGAGCCTTCGACCGGCTCCGACACCGCCGCGATCGAGGCGCGGGCGGAGAGGGTGGATGGCGGGTACCGACTCTCGGGGCACAAGCAGTGGGTCACGAACGGCCGCGCCGCCGGCACGATGGTCGCCTTCGCACGTGCTCCGGAGGGGGTTACGGCCTTCGTGGTTGGGATGCATGGGGAGGGCATCTCCTTCGGCAAGCATGCCGAGAAGATGGGTGTGCTTTCGGCGACGACGGACGATGTGATCCTGGAGGACGCCTTCGTGTCCGAAGAGGACCGGCTCGGCGAGGAGGGCAAGGGCTTGCGGGTCGCTCTGGGGACGTTGGACGGCGGGAGGATCGGGATCGCCGCGCAGGCGGTCGGGATAGCGGAGGCGGCCTTCCGGTACGCGGCGCGCTACGCCGCCGAGCGGACTACCTTCGGCAAGCCGATAGCCGAGCATCAGGCGATAGCGTTCAAGCTGGCGGAGATGCAGACGAAGATCCGGGCCGCCCGGCTCCTGACTTACGAGGCGGCGTGGATGAAGGACCGGGGCATGCCGCACGGCGAGGCGGGGGCGCGGGCGAAGCTCTTCGCCTCGGTAGCGGCGAACGAGGTGACCTACGAGGCGGTGCAGACTTTGGGCGGGCAGGGGTACATGAAGGACCATCCCGTCGAGCGATACTACCGGGACGCGCGCGTCACGGAGATCTACGAGGGCACCAGCGAGATGCAGCGCCTCGTCCTCTCGCGGTCCATCATGCGAGAGTTGGCGGCCCCCGGTGGGGTCGAAGGCTCCAGGCCGGTGGTTGGGTAGGAGCGTACCGGCTGGTCCTTAGCGTATCGGTAGTAGTCGGACAAGAAGCAGCGTTAAGGGGAATACAGTGACATTGTATGGAGCTTGAGTATTGTCCGAGAGATAAACACCCGCCAGAGCTTGAACGTAAGTCTTCAGTTCGGCGGTGGTGCCGACACATGACCTAACCTCGAACCAGGGCGGCACGAAGCGAGGGTTTAGCGGCCGAGCCGATAGCGCAGCTTCCTCGCCAACCAGCCGAGGAACCGCGCCGCGCGGCTCTTCCGGGCCCTCCCCGGTGCTGCCCCCGGCGTCATCTGTGGCCTTCTCGGCTCCTGCGACTCTAGGAGGAAGGAGGTGACCTCCCCATTGACCTCCTCGGCCCGCTCGATGAAGACCAGGTGCCCCGCGCCGTCGAGGACGCGCAGCTCGGCGTCGGGTATGGCCCAGGCGAGGGCCTGGGCGTTGGCGACGGGCACGTACTGGTCGTCGGAGCCGTGGATCACAAGCGTCGGGACGACGATGTCGTGGACTCTGCGGGAGGCGTCGAAGTTGGCGCCGGCCATGGCCTGCCGGAGGTAGGAGGAGAGCGACGGCGAGCGTGCGAGGCGCTCCTGCACGAGCGCGTCGAACTCCTCGGGGCGCCGAGTTCGGTAGGCGGCAGAGGTCGCCACCTTCAGTCCCCGTCGCGCGGCCCCCTTGGGACTCATCGAGCCCAGGCCGAACATTACCGCGAGCGCCCTTGGGGACATTCGCTCGCCCCCCCGGCCTCCGTGGCTTGTGCAGACCAGCACCAGCCGGTCGACCAAGTTCGGCCTCGCGAGTGCCAGCTCCTGGGCCACAAAGCCGCCCAGCGACGCGCCCAGGACGTGGGCACGCTCGATGCCGAGGCGACCCAACAGCGCGGCCGCGTCCCGGGCCAGCTCGGCGACGCCATACCTCGGGTCGCCCGAGACTCGGGGTTCGAAGGTTACGACGCGGAAGCGGCGGGAGAGGGCGGGGACCTGCTTGAACCAGCCCCAACCACCGAAACCCAGCCCGGGGATCAGCAGCAGCGCGGGGCCGTCACCGTAAACGTTGTATTCTATGCTTTTGGTGTCTGAGCCGTCCTTGATCGTCGTCGTGGGCACGAGGTGCATTCTACCTTCCTTGGACGTGAGCGGGGTACCGTCTCGCGTGAGCCCCAGGCCACTACGCGCCAGGCCTTAGCGGGCATTATAGTAAGATCGTATATTATTCCGGTCTCTTAGCGCTGATTCTTGCCCGAGTACTACGGCGCGGTCCTTGCGAGAGGCCTCCTCCTCAACAGAGCATTCCCCGCTGTCGTAGAATTCCCGTGGGCGTGGGAAGATCGCCCGAGGACGGTCTATAGAGGAGGCGGTTTTGTCCGAGTACGTGCAGTTCGCGGTGGTGATGGCCCTGATGATAGCCATCTTGATCGGCTCTTACGGGTTCATGCTAAAGTCGTCGGGTTCGCCGAACCAGGCCCAGAAGGAGCGCCAGGCCCAGAGGGAGGACGAGGCCGACTGAGGGCTGTACCGGGATAAAGGACGGGGAGGCGTAAGCATTTGCAGGTTTCGGCGCGGGCGGACTACGCGCTCCGGGCGGCGGCCGAGCTCGCCCGGGCGGCATCGGAGGGACGCGGGCCGCTCAAAGGGGAGCGTATCTCCGAGGAGCAGGGCATCCCGAAGAAGTTTATGGAGAACATCCTGCTCGATCTCAAGCATTCCGGGATCGTGCGGACCCAGCGAGGTGCCGCGGGCGGCTACTGGCTCGCCCGGCCCGCCGGAGAGATAACGCTTGCCGACATCATCCGCGTCGTCGAGGGACCGCTGGCCAACGTCCGGGGCGAGTGGCCGGAGGCCGTTGAGTACGGGGGCGCCGCCGCGACGTTGAAAGAGGTCTGGATCGCCGTCCGCGCGTCCTTACGCGCCGTCCTCGAAACCGTGACCCTCGCCGACCTGGTCGAAGGTTCGCTCCCCGCCTCTGTAGAAGAGCTCACCCGCGACCCTGAAGCCTGGATCCACCACTGATGCCGAAACCCCAGCAACCTCCCACTATGAAGACGGCTTGACACCCAGCATCCCGATCCTGTAGCGTATCCATATCTCCATAAAGATAGTAGACAAACTACGGAAAGGGTTGTGGTTGTGGAGGGAAAGAACGTTGGGTTCCGGGAGGCGTTCCTGTTCTGGGTAAAGTTAGGGTTCATCAACTTCGGGGGGACCTGCCGGTCAGATCTCGTTGATGCACCGCGAGTTGGTCGAGCGTAAACGCTGGATCTCCGAGGGGCGCTACCTCCAGGCTCTGAACCTCTGTATGCTGCTCCCCGGCCCCGAGGCGCAGCAGCTCGCGACCTACATCGGCTGGCGGCTACACGGAACTTTAGGCGGCCTCGTCGCGGGCGCGTTCTTCGTCATCCCCATCTATCTTCGTCCTACTCCTCTTGAGCTTCCTTACGGTCGCCTACTCTGACGTACCCGCGGTAACCGGCCTCCTCTACGGGGTCGGACCGGTCGTCCTCGAAGCGGTCCTCCGCATCGGACGCCGCACCCTCCACCACCCGGCCCTCGTCTCCTTCGCGGTCGCCGCCTTCGTCGCCATCTACTTTCTCTCCGTACCATTTCCCCTCGTCGTGGCCGCCGCCGCCCTCGCCGGGTTCCTCCTGCACAGGTGGTATCCGGACGTGTTCCGTTCCGGCGGTCACGGCTCTGCCTCGGATGAGGACACGGAAGATGATGTGCCGGGGCGACGGCCTTCGCTATTTCGGGCTGTGAGGCTCGTGGGAACATTCGCATTGTTGTGGGTCCTGTGGCGTGGTGGGGAGGACGTGCTGGTCGACGAGGCGCTGTTCTTTACGGGGGCGGCGTTCGTGACGTTCGGGGGGCGTATTCGGTGTTGAGCTACGTCGCGGACGTGGCGGTCAACCAGTATGGTTGGCTGACCGGGGAGCAGATGGTGCAGGGGATCGCGCTCGCGGAGTCTACACCGGGACCCCTGATCATGGTGATCCAGTACGTAGGTTTCCTCGGCGCATGGAACCTCTCCGGCTCCTATCCTCCGCTCCTCTACGGCACTCTTGGCGCGCTGACGACGACCTACGTGACTTTTCTGCCGTGCTTCCTGTTCATCTTCCTCCTCGCCCCCTATATCGAGCTTCTGGGGAGGGCACGGCGCCTTCAGGCCGCGCTCGCCGGGGTGACGGCGGCGGTGGTCGGGGTAATCCTCAACCTCGCCGTGTTCTTTGGTAGCAGAGTCCTCTTCCACGACGGTGGGCTCGACCTCTTCGCCCTCGCGTTGGCGGTGGCCTCGTTCGTGGCGCTCCAGAGGCTCAAGGCACCCGTCTACCTGCTCGTACCGATAGGCGCTGTCCTGGGGATGGTCTGGACGCTGCTGTAGAGGGAGTCCGGTTGCCGGGAGCTACACGTAGACCACCACTTCTTCCTCTTCCAAC
>CADCVG010000091.1 GCA_902806075.1 uncultured Rubrobacteraceae bacterium | reverse complement strand
CTCTGCGCTATCCCCTCGACGATGGCGGTCTTGCCGACACCGGGGTCGCCTATGAGGACCGGGTTGTTCTTGGTGCGCCTGCTGAGGATCTCGATGGTCGTCTCGACCTCTTCGGCACGCCCGATAACAGGGTCGAGCTTCCCTTCCCGCGCCATCTGCGTGAGGTCACGGCTGTACTCGTCGAGAGTGGGTGTGGAGCTGGCCTGGCCCCCACGCGCGTCGCTGCCGGCATCCACCCCGCGCGCAACTGCCCCCCGCAGCTTTGTATGCGAGAGCCCGAAGCGCGAGAGTAGCTGCCCGGCCTCGGACTCCTCGTCGAGCGCGAGCGCGAGCAGGACGTGCTCCGGCCCTATGTACGAGGAACCCAGGGCCCGCGATTCGCCGTAGGCGGCGAGCAGCGCCCGCTTGGCGTCCGGCGCCAGCGAAGGTGCGACATCTGTGCGCCCGTCCTTGTTGGCGTCTTCCTCGATGTGGGCCTTCAGGGACGCCGGGTCGGCGCCTACCCCTTCGAGCACCCGCCGCACCACGCCGTCATCTAGCGTCGCCCACAGTAGATGCTCGTCGTCTAGGTCCAGACTCCCCCACTCGACCGCCTTCTCAGCGGCCCGCTGCAAGAGCTCGCTCGTTGAATCGCTGAAGAACTGGGTTATGTCCACCTGCTCCTTCCGGCCGGCGGATTCACCCCCGCCCCCTGAAGTCCCCCGGCGCCCTTCCGGGGCGTCGAAGAACCTGTTGAAGAAATCATCGAAGAGGCTTCCACCACCTAACGGGCCCCCGAAAGCCGAACGTCCGCCCCTCGCCTCCGCTGCGTGTACTTCGCACAAGTGCTCGACCCGCGGCGGCTCCCCGGGCACCACCCGCCTCACCGTAACGACCGCCGGCCTTACACCGCACGCATCACAAAGTTTGGTAGCCATCTCCATCTCCTTTCGTAAAATCCTGAATTACTCACCTCTCTTTGGCCAGTGTTCTTTCCGGTAAAGTAATGCCGATCCCCAAGAGGCCAGGGCGTAACCTGCCCCGGCCTCTTTTTACGCGTGGCGCTCGCTGGGCGCCCGCCGGTGGCCGCCTAGCTGCCGGTGTTGCCGTTGCCGGAGGTCTCGTCGCCGGGCTGAACGTCCACCAGGCCTTCACCGCTCGCGGCCTCTATCTGGATCTTCTTGGGCTCCTGTACGGCAGCCGCGCCCTCGACCCTGACCTCCAACACCCCGTCCTTGAAACGCGCGTGGATCTTGGACTCGTCTACGCCCTCAGGCAGCACCATGCTTCTGCGGAAGGAGCCATACCGGCGCTCCCTGACGTAGTAGCCCTGATCCTGCCGCTCCTCCTCGGCCTTGCGCTGTCCGGAGATCGTCAGAACACCCCGCGAGAGCGTGATGTCCAAGTCCTCGGGCTTTACCCCCGGAAGCTCGGCCCGCACGATCACATCTCCCTCCTCGTGCAGCACGTCGAGCGCCGGAGACCACGCAGCGGTCTCGTCCTCCCGTCGGTTCCCCGTCCTGCGAGCCAACCCGCCGAACATCTCGTCGAACAAACGGTTCATCTCGCCATGTACATCGTAGAAGCCACGGCCCCTGAAAGGACTAATCGCCATCTTTCCTACCTCCTTCTCTCTCCAACCCCTACCCGGCGGGATAGGAGTCGATCTCCTCTGATGCCCTATTTTATATAGCGTAGATACAGTTTGTCAACAGGTTTTTTACATTTTGTAGCAGAAAAATCTATCTTAACTGCTTACAAATACAGTTTAAGACAACTTTTGCCGTTGCTCGCCAGAGAGGTAGCGTGTCCGAGATCGAGAGCGGCAGGATCTCCAGCCTATGCTTGGGCACCGTATGGAAGCTCGCTTCGCCCTGGACGTGGATCTCCAGGTCTGATCTCTCTGGTGAAGCCCATAGGGCCGGAGATTTTCGCGCCCTTGTCGCTGGAGTGGGCGTGGCCAATCCAGGAAGAGGAATTCGAGCAGGACCTTGATGAGGATCGGCTGGAGTCCCTCTACAGGAAGCCCGGCGAAGAAAGCGGACAAACTCCAGGCGCTTTACGGCAAGTTCCCCGAGGGCAGCTGAACCGAGGCGCTTTAATGAGCAGCAGATCTCGATCGTCACCACGTGGTCCGGGCCGGTCGCGGGGGACACGCAACCTCGTAAGACCGGGCAGCCCGTACCATGGGCGGTACCGGTGACGCTCGTGCGCTTGTATACTTGCGGGCGACGGGGAATATGAGGTTTGGAGGTGATCCGGTGTCCGACGCAGCGTCTGCCTCGGGGAGTGCGGTGGGTAGCAACAAGGTGGTCTACTTCTTTGGCGCTCTGGGAGGGTTACTCTTCGGCTACGATACGGGCGTCATATCCGGTGCGATCCTGTTTATAAGCGAGGATCTCGGGCTCACCCCGTTCCTCGAAGGGTTGGTCGTAGCCTCGCTCCTCCTTGGGGCCGCCGTCGGGGCCGGCAGCGCCGGGCCGCTCTCCGATCGCCTGGGGAGACGCAACCTGATAATCATTGCCGCCGTGATCTTTTCGGTCGGCGCCATCGGCGCGGCCCTCGCTCCCAGCGTGGGCGTGCTCGTGCTCTTCCGGGTGGTCCTGGGCCTCGCCGTCGGGGCGGCGGCGCTCATCGTGCCGCTCTACCTCTCGGAGATAGCGCCGACCGAGATACGGGGCGCCATCTCCTCCCTCAACCAGCTCATGATCGTCACCGGCATCCTGTCGGCGTTCGTCGTCAACGCGCTGCTGGCCGAATCCGGGGCGTGGCGCTGGATGCTGGGTCTCGCCCTGATCCCCTCGGTCGTCTTGCTCGTGGGTATGTTCTTCATGCCGGAGACTCCCCGCTGGCTCGTAAGCCGGGGACGGGACGACGACGCCCGGGGAGTCCTGCGGCGCAACCGAGACGAGAAGTCTGTAGAGCAGGAGATCCGGGACATAAAAGAGGTCGAGCGCGAAGAAGAGGGCGGTCTTACGGAGCTGCTCGCCCCCTGGGTGCGGCCCGCCCTGATCGTGGCGGTTGGCCTCGCTGTCTTCCAGCAATTAATAGGTATCAACACCATCATCTACTACGCCCCCACGACGCTCACCAACGTCGGCTACGGGAACGCTGCGGCCATCTACGCCAACCTCGTGATCGGGGCGATCAACGTCCTCATGACCCTACTTGCGATACGGCTAATTGACCGCACCGGGCGCAAGCCGCTGCTCCTGGCCGGGCTTATAGGGATGGTGGTAAGCCTGGCCGTCCTGGGACTCTCCACACTGGTACTCTCCCAGCCGTCGAGTCCGACCGACCTCGTTGCCATCATAACGCTCGTGTGCCTGGCCGGCTTCATCATCTCCTTCGCGGCCACCTGGGGACCCACCGTATGGGTCATGCTCCCGGAGGTCTTGCCTTTGAGGATACGGGGAACCGCGATGGGGGTCGCCATCTTCCTGCACTGGATCGCCAACTTCGTCGTCTCCCAGACGTTCCCTCCCCTACTCGCCTCGATCGGACCGGGCATCACGTTCCTCGGATACGCCGTTATCGGGGTCCTCGCCTTAGTCTTCGTCAGCGCAATGGTGACCGAGACCAAGGGCCGCAGCCTCGAACAGATAGAGGCCGACCTGCGCGGCAAAACCGCAGTGTAGCCCCAGACCTGGCCTACGAGGATTACTGACACTCAAGGAGCGGGCCTGGAAGGATTCGAACCTCCGACACACGGCACCGGAAACCGTTGCTCTATCCCCTGAGCTACAGGCCCGTAGTGAGGGGAACCACTCGATGATGTTACCGTAATGCCGTCCCCCCTTCAATGTGGAGCCGCCGGCTGAAATGACAACACCGGTTGCTATACTACGCTGCACCTGGATATGTACGCGGTCATCTCTGACATCCATGGCAACCTCGAGGCCCTGGAGGCCGTCCTGCGGGACGTGCCGGACGAGGTCGAGACGGTTTACTGTCTGGGGGACATTATCGGCTACGGGGCCAGCCCTAACGAGTGCTGCGATCTGGTGCGCGAGGCGGGGATGCCCTCGATCTCCGGCAACCACGACCTCGCCGTTACGGACCTCTCCACAAACCTCGCCTGGTTCAACCCGATCGCAGCGGCGGCGGTAGAGTGGACGCGCGAGCAACTCACCGAGGAGAACGCGCGATTCCTGCGTGGGCTCTCGCGCATGATGCAGAAGGAGGGGGCGCTCTTCGTACACGGCTCCGTCCGGGACCCCGACGAGTACATCATCAACACGGCCTCGGCGAGCGAGAACCTCGCGATCTTGAGGGAGCAATACCCGAACGTCCGGGTCTGCTTCTTCGGGCACACGCACGTAAAGGCCGTCGCGCCCTCGCCGAACGGACCGGCGACCGGCTCGCGGAGCCTGGACCTCGGCGAGGGCGGACCCTATCTGGTCAACCCCGGCTCCGTGGGGCAGCCCCGGGACGGCGATACCTTCGCCTCCTACGTGGTCGCCGAGGACGCGCGGGAGGGGACCAGAGTAGCCTACCGCTTCGTCGAGTACGACGTGGAGAAGGCGCAGGCCAGGATCCGGGCCGCCGGCCTCCCCGGTATGCTCGCCGACCGGCTTGCCCACGGCCGCTGAAGAGGACGTGGAGTCCCCCTTCCCCAAACTCTTTACCGTAGAAGAAGCGAACGCCCTCCTGCCAAAACTCGGGGAACTCCTCGACGACATGGCCGTCCACCGCGATGCCATGCGCGAAAAGGCTCCACACCTTGAGCCCATCCTCGAAGCCTCCGCCAGGAACGGCGGCGGCAAGATAGGCTCCGAGTACGGCGTCGAGGCGTACAACCTCCACCTCGCCATAGAGCGCATCCGGGAGCTCGGCGTCCTCCTCAAAGACCTCGACACCGGCCTCCTTGATTTCCCTCACGAGAGGGAAGGCCGCGTCGTCTTCCTCTGCTGGCATCCTCCCGAGGAGCGGATAGGCTACTGGCACGAGATACAGAGCGGCTACCGGGGCCGCCAGCCCCTCTAAGAGCTTATTCGGAAGCTTCAAACCAGCGGGAAGTGCATAAGCTTGAAGTACCCGTGGCAGAGCTTCAGGCGTTACGCTACTTACACTCGGAAACGATGTTACCTCGAACCTACTCCCGGTAGTGCCGGACTCCCGCTCCATGGAGCCCTCTTCATCGGGAGTAACGAGGAGCAGGGCATATAGACCCTCAAGAAGTAACGCGCGTCCATCCCGACCTGTCTATCAGCCACGAGCAGAGCGTACTATCCACAATGGTTGAGCAGCGCGTCGTTAACCACTAAGCTGCCCCTTATGACAGAGAAGACGTTATTTCAGAAGATTATGGACCGGGAGGAGCCGGGGGACATCCTTTATGAAGATGACCGATGCGTGGCTTTGCGCGACATCAATCCCCAGGCACCCTCGCACGTCCTGGTCGTGCCCCGCAAGCCCATACCCACCCTCGACGCCCTCACCGAGGAAGATGAACCCCTGGTCGGGCACCTGTTCCTGGTGGCGCAAAAGGTAGCCGCCGAGGAGGGATTGACGGACGGTTACCGCGCCGTTTTCAACAACGGGTCCGATGCGCAGCAGACGGTTGCGCACATCCACCTGCACCTCATCGGTGGACGCAGGATGTCCTGGCCTCCAGGCTAATGACGCGGAAGGACAGACTGATGGACAAGGAGGATCCCGGCCTCTTCCCGTTGGGCCGGAAGGTCGCTTCGAAGAACGCCCTGGCCGTGCTGGGCGAGGCCGGGGTAGAACCCGGCCGTCTGTTTGAGCGTCACGCCGGGGGAGACTGGGGCGTGATCGAGGGCAAGAGCTGGTATCTGAACAGGATGGCCATCGACAGCGGCTACGGATGCGTCGCCAGCGCCTACACGGTATTGGGGGACGTGCGAGTGGTGATCCTGACCCAACCGGACCGAGGCAACACCCTCATGGCGCTCCCCGGCGAGATCGAAAGGCTGCAAGGAGGACAGTCTCGGTAAAGGGGCTCACAAGCGACAAGTCGAGGAGATTCCTGAGAAAAAGCATCTGAGGGACGCCTTCGACTCAGGCCGGATTTCGTATAGACTCTTGTATAATTATGCAAGCGCAGGGACACAGAAAGCGCGCAGCGGGCACTAGTAGATTAGCGGGCGTGCGACGAGAGCATAACCTAGCGTGAAATCGTCCGGTCGCAAGCACGTCGAGCAGCCCGACCGCCTGATCGAGACCGCCATGCGACACGTGAGCGAGGCGGTGGTGATCACCACCACAGACTTGGACCTGCCAGGCCCCAAGATAGTCTACGTCAACGAGGGATTCTGCCGAATGACCGGTTACACCGCTGAGGAGGTCATCGGCAAGACGCCGCGTATCTTCCAGGGGCCCAGGACCGACCGCGCGGAGCTCGACAGGTTACGCTACCACCTCTCCCGGGGAGAGCCGTTCGACGACGGGGAGGTGACCAACTACCGTAAGGACGGCTCGGAATACGTGCTGAACTGGCACATCGTTCCGCTTCGCGACGAGGCAGGAGAGATAACGCACTGGATGGCCATCCAGCAGGACATGACCGAGCCCAGGAGGGCGCAGAAGGCACTCCAAGAGAGCGAAGCCCGGTACCGCACGGTCGTCGGCAACGCCCCCGTGGTGCTGTTCGCCCTGGACGGGGAGGGCGTGTTCACCCTCTCGGAGGGTAAAGGCCTCAGGGCGTTGGGGCTGAAGCCGGGCGAGGTTGTCGGACGGTCGATCTTCGAGGTCTATCGCGACGTGCCGGAGATCCTCGAGCACGTCCGCCGCGCGCTCGGCGGGGAGGAGATCTCCGCTACCGTGCAGGTGGGCCCGCTGGCCTTCGAGGGGTTTTACGGTCCGCTACGCGATGAGGATGGCGGAGTCCTCGGCGTCATAGGTGTCGCCGCCGACGTCACTGAGCGCCAGCGGGCGCAGGAGCGGTTGCACCACCAGGCCCTCCACGATCCCCTAACCGATCTCCCAAACCGAACCCTGTTCATGGATCGCCTCGAGCACGCTCTATCCCTGGCGACCCGTCACCTGAGGCTCGTCGCAGTGCTGTTCGTGGATCTGGATGACTTCAAGGTCGTCAACGATTCCTTGGGACATGAAGCGGGGGATACTTTACTCATTGCGGTGGCTGAGCGGTTGAGATCCCGACTGAGGCCGGAAGCCACGGTCGCACGCTTGGGTGGAGACGAGTTCGCCATCATGATAGAAAACATCATGGTGGTAAGCGACGCGAGTCGTGTCGCGCAGCGGATCATAGAAGGACTGCGGGAGCCCTTCATCGTAGAGGGGCGCCAGATATCTATCTCCCCAAGTATCGGGATAGTTGCGGCCGCTTCCTCCCGAGATCGGCCCAAGGACCTGCTGCGCAAGGCGGACATCGCCATGTACGAGGCCAAGGCAAAGGGCAAAGCCCGCTACGAAGTGTTCGACCCAACCATGAATGCCCAGGCCCTGGAACGCCTGGAGGTGGAGAACGACCTCAGGCGGGCCATAGGGCGCGGGGAGCTAAGGGTCCATTACCAACCCAAGGTTCTCGTAAGTACCGGGGAGATCGTAGGTACGGAGGCACTGGTACGCTGGGAACACCCCGAGCGGGGCTTGTTATCGCCGGCGGAGTTCATCCCGATCGCCGAGGAGACAGACTTGATCGTGCGGATCGGGCGGTGGGTGCTTGCGGAAGCATGCCGCCAGACAAGAGAGTGGCAAGAGCTGTATCCCAGCGACCCACCCCTGGTGGTGTGCGTGAACGTCTCCGGTAGGCAACTCCTGCACCCCGAGTTAGTTGATGATGTAGGCCGGGTTCTGCAAGAGACGGGGCTGGAACCGGGGAGCCTTTATCTGGAGATCACCGAGGGCAGCTTGATCGAGGACGAGCTGTCGACCCTTGCCACGTTTCGCGAACTGAAGCGCTTGGGGGTGAAGCTCATACTAGACGACTTCGGAACCGGATACTCGTCGCTTTCCTACCTAAAGCGCTTGCCCGCCGACTTCCTGAAGATCGACCGTTCGTTCGTCGAAGGGCTCGGAAAAGACCCCAAGGACGAAGGGATCGTCTCCGCGGTGATAAATCTGGCGCGTGTCCTGGGCATGGAGGAGATCGCGGAAGGCGTGGAAACCGCCGAACAAGCCGCGCACTTGCGGAAGCTGGGCTGTCGCTTCGCCCAAGGGTACCTTTTCTCTAAGCCGTTACCAGCCGAAGCTACGGGCATGCTGCTGGCAACAAGCGCCCCCTGACGAATCTGTCCAGCTACTTGTTACGGTTGGGACCGCAGGAGACGAGGAGGCACCCGGCAAGTACTACGCGCAGGGACAGATATGGCTGTTCCCCAAACAGCCGAGAGGAGGTCTTCTCGGAGACCCGCATAGCCCCGGTCCTATATTGCAAGTATCGCCGGGGACCGGGGGCGCCCACAGGACATTATGCGGTGTTGGGCCGGGGCAGAGCGGCGAGAGGGGTAGCCTCACCTTCTTTCCTATAGACTATCGGCCCGTAATCCTGTCTTCCTCGGGGTCGATCGAAACGCCACCCACGGTAACCTCGGAGGTTTCAACCGTCACACCGCCCGCCTCGACCTGTTCGGGAATATCGACGGGGGAATCGGTCTCTACCGTCACTCCCGACCCACAGCCGGTAAACACCGGTATCGAGAGGGCGATGAGCAAAATCGCAAACTTTCTCACACGGCTCTCCTTACTCGCCGGACGCTTTAGAACGGTCATTCGCACTTATCGATCCAGCACGGATAGTTTACCGCCCATATACGTGCGCGGATGGCCCAGGACGGGCGCGAAGCGGTACCCTATAGTATCCATCCCGTGCGGAGAATAGATAGGAGGCTTCGTGGTAGGCGAGAACAAGACCGGAAGGTTTCTCGGCATCCCGTACGACTGGCGCAAACCCACGCGATCGCGCTTAAAGAAGGGCGTTTGGAATCCCGAAGAGAATCGCCTGTTCGTTCCAAAGGTCTTCGGATGGGGCTACGGTTTTAACTTCTACGAGTTGGCTCGCCGACTTGGACTAGGAAAGCATTTCCGATCTAGGCCATAGGACGGGGGCGGCTAAGGGTATATTACCTGGCTATGGGAGAGGAGCGACAGGGAGGTTACCAGACACTACCCAAACCCGACCATCTGGCGTCCGGACGGGCGCCCGCGAGACACTTCAGAGACGGATGTCGAGCCCTTCAGGAGGCCCCACGGCGCCCCCTGGTAGCGTAGGATGTTCGGGGCGTAACGAAGACATCCAAAGCTCAGTAAGGAGGCCAAGCGTGGCAGAACAGCGTCTACCCCATGACTGGGAAGGGCGGCAGATAGAAGCTAGCATTGTCGCGGCAACGACAAATAAGCGTGGGCTACCCATAGGTCTTACGGCTGCGATCTGCGTAGGGACCCTGGATAGGGCAACCGACTTAGGTATCGTGGCCTCCCTACGGTATGCCTACGAATACGGACAAGAATACGGACTAAAGGAGGACGAGGAGCCCATTAGCGTGTTCTACCCGTGGAGTTCGGTGGTATGGATCCGTCTAGCAGGGGAAGGCTAAAAGCGGAGGCCAGGGAGCGATAGGCCAGTCTCCGAGAAGCAGTCTCGACGTCCTCTTCCCGCTTAGGCGCGATAGTTGCCTCTATTCACCTACCTTCCGAGAGGATATCAACCTGTTGAAAAAGCCGCGTTGGACCAGCTGAGGGTCACAGATTGGTCTTGATCCCCAAAATGACGTTTTTGGCCAAGATGGGCCCCAATCAAGGGTCTAAAATGGGCATGAAAGAGTTTTCAACAGCCTCATATCTTCTCGGCAGTTCACTTCCTCTAAAGGATTCTTGATGTCGAAGACGATCTGGGACGCTCTGTCTTGCTTCCAACTCTGGACGTAAGCGGATGACTTTACTCTATATTTTTCCCTGTAGCGGAGGTCTACCGCATCCCACTTCACCCAGGGCCTATCCGCTACACCCAGAGCAGAGCCGACAAAGAACTCGTCGAACACGGCCCGGTTGGCGTTGCTCAAACACCACCTCTCTTCTTCCCATCGAGGAGGGCCGATCGGTGTTACGCCTTGCCTACCTCGCCAAGCCCTTCCTTAACAAATTCTAAAGCGTCGCGCATCCGTTCGAGGATTTTCTCGGGGTCCGGAGTCCCTAGAGGCCAGGGCTTGAGCTCCAGGCTTACGGCGCCGGGATATCCGCTCTCGCCGAGTGCGGCGAGGAACTCTTTTAAGGGAAGCCTGCCCTTGCCGGGGAGGCGATGCTGGTCGCCCCCCGATAGGTCGGAGTCCGAGAGGTGAACGTGGCGGAGTTGGTCGTTGAGCTTCGCGTGCGCCTGCATGAGGTCCACACCGCTCGCGCCGACGTGGCTGGTGTCGAGCGTGACGTCGCCGATGCCCAGGAGGTGCTCGGGGAGGTGGCAGCTCTGGTTGCGCCTTATGCTGAATATGCGCTTCGCCCCGTTCTTTGGCATGTTCTCGACGGCGACGCGCACGCCCTGTTCGCGGGCTTCGGCAAGGGGACCTTTGCTCCACCTTTGCAGCGGCCTCCCCGGCGGTGGTGGGTGGGCAATGACCACGGGCGCACCGATCCTGGCGGCAAGCCTCGCACTGCGTATGAGGGTCGTCTCGGGGTCCAGCCTCCATACACCCTGCCGGAGTGGCGTATGGAGGGCGAGGATCGGGATGGCGTGCTTATCAGCAAGATGATTCAGGTAAACGTCCTGGTGGGTGTCCCAGCGCTCGTCCATCATGATCTCCACCCCTTCGTACCCCGCCTCGGCGGCCCAGGCGTAGACCCGGTCCAGGCCGAACGGGTGCAGCGAGCCCGTGCTGAAGATGACCGGCGCCGCCACTAGTCCCGCCTTACCTCCAGGAACTGCTCTATCGTCGAGGGCGCATGGTTCTGGTAGTGGTCGTTAGCGTAGGCGAAGACGGTCTTGCCCTCCGACAAGAAGCGGTCTACCAACCCGGACCACCAGCGCAGGTCCTCGCTCCGGTCCTTCTTGGGGCCGGTATGGCCGGAGGGGAACTCGCGGCGGTTCCCGAGCCAGCGAATGTAGGCGAAGTCGGCGGTTGCCTCTTCGAGCCGCGGCATCCTCGGGTAGTCCACGAGAGTTAGGGCCGCCCCGTGCTCCCGCAGCAGGCCGGGGAGGTCCGAGTCGAGCCAGCTCTGGTGGCGCACCTCGACGGCGTAGGAGGGACCCTCGGGCAATTCCCGCAGAAAAGCGTCCAGGACCTCCATGCCCTCGACGGTAAAGTCCGGTGGGAGCTGGAGTAGCAGGGGACCGAGCCTGTCTTCGAGGGCCTGCATAGTGCGGACGAAGCCTTCGGCCTCTCTACGGCTATTCACGAGTTTTCTCTCGTGCGTCACGTCTTGGGGAAACTTGGCGGCGAAGAGGAACCCACCGGGCCCAACCTTGCGCCAACGCTCGACGGTGGAGACTCTGGGCGTGCCGTAGAAGGTCGAGTCGATCTCCACGGTGGCAAAATGTTTGACGTACTCGGCGAGCCTGCGAGCAGGCGGGGTCCCCGGCGGATAGACTGTCCCTTCCCAGTCAGCGTAGGACCAGCCGGAGGTGCCGAGGTACAGCCCCTCCTCCGGCGGGGAGATTTCTCCCGCGTCTTCCTCGAAGAGCCGTGACTGTAGGGGATCTTCCATACTACGAAGTCCGGATGCTAACACAGAAGAAGCCCCCAAATTATGAACGCCCGCCCAACAGACGGAGCCCCGATGTACTACATTGGCCGGATGAAACGCAGGCGCGGATACGAGTAAAGCATGAAGGTCTTCTACTCCGACCAGTTCGTGCTCCCGCTGCCCGAGGGACACCGCTTCCCGATGAAGAAGTACTCGATGCTGCGCCAGAGAGTAGAGCGAAACGGCATCTGCGGCCCCGACGAGCTCCGCCTCCCCCACGCGGTCACGGACGAAGAGATACTGCGTGCCCATGACCCAGACTACCTCGAAAAGGTCATCACCGGCGCGCTAGACCCCAAAGAAGTCCGGAGGATCGGCTTCCCCTGGTCCGAGAGGATGGTCGAACGCTCGCGCCGGGCCTCAGGTGGTACCCTCGATGCCTGCCGGACCGCCCTCGAAGAGGGCGTCGCCGCGAACCTCGCCGGCGGCACCCACCACGCCTTCGCCGACCGCGGCGAGGGCTTCTGCGTCCTGAACGACTCCGCAATAGCGACGCGCGCCCTCAGGGCAGAAGGGCTCGTAGATAAGGCAGTCGTGATCGACACGGACGTCCACCAGGGCAACGGCACAGCTTCCATCCTGAGCGGGGACCCGAACGTCTTCACCCTCTCCATCCACGGCGAGAAGAACTACCCGTTCCACAAGGAGGAGAGCGATCTAGACGTCCCGCTCCCCGACGGAGCAGACGATGAGGTATTCCTGGCGGCGCTCTCGGGGGCGCTGGAGGAGGTACTGGAGCTTGCGGATTGGGAGCTGGCGATCTTTCTCGCTGGTGCGGACCCGTTTGTCGAAGATAAGCTGGGCCGGCTCTCGGTCTCGAAGGAGGGGCTCGCGGAGCGTGACCGGATCGTGCTGGAGGGCTGCCGGGGGCGCGGCATCCCCGTCGCCGTGACGATGGCCGGCGGCTACGCGAAGGAGGTCGAGGACACCGTGGATATACACTTCCAGACCATAGAGAAGGCGGCGAACGTACTGGCATCGGAGAGAGGCACAGCGGGCGGGCGGAGGCTATGAGCAAGGGCGACGCGAGTCCTGGAGGAGCGTACTCCTGGCTGAGTGCATCGTTCTGTGGGGAGGGTTCGTGATCCTTTCCCCCTCGCCAGTTCCGCGTTCTGGAGATGGAGCCGCCGAGCTACCCGCGGATTTGGCAATGCGTCGATACAATCGTCGGGTACGCGATCGCCGCGCTCAACTCCTTGCACCGCTGGCTTGTGGTGCTGGCGGGGTTACTCGGCAAGGTCCTTGGGCCTATCGGATTCCTCTCCACCGTGGTCCGGGACACACTATCCCTCTCCTCCAGCCTGACCAACCTTACGAACCGCCTGATCTGGTGAATACCCTTCACCCTCATCCTCCTCCGGGTCTACCGGATCAGCAAAACGCCGCAAGGAACGAACGCATGAACACCCCAAAGGCGAGCTAGAAGGAGACTCAGAGACCATGCAATCTTGCATCGTAGTAGGCGCGGGCCTCTCCGGCCTCGTCGCCGCGCGTACCCTCCGGGATGCGGGCGTCCGCGTCACGGTTCTCGAGAGAGAGGAGAAGGTAGGCGGCCGCATGAGGACCGACACGGTACGAGGCGGAGTCTTCGACCATGGCGCGCAGTTCTTCACCGTCCGGTCCGACCGCTTCGAGGAGATAGTCAGGACCTGGATCTCCGCCGGTGTAGCCGAAGAATGGACCCGGGGCTTCGCCGACCCCAACGGCAAGCACAACGAGGACGGCCACCCCCGCTACAGGGGCACACGCGGCATGACCGCCATTGCCGAGCACCTCGCCGTAGATCTCGACGTCAGAACGGGCGCGGAGGTGAGCGGCCTGCGCCGGGACGAGCGGGGCTGGGAGGTCGTCGCCGGAGGCTCTACCCACCAGGCTAGCGCCCTCGTCCTCACCCCCCCGTCCGCGCTCACGCTCGTGGACGAGAACGGTCTCTCCCTGCCCCGCGATGCACGCTCGGACCTGGAGGGCATCGCCTACGATCCCTGCATCGCGGTAATGGTGCTACCCGATGGTACGGGCGCGGTACCCGAGCCGGGGGGAGTCCAGATCGGGGGTGAGCCTCTCTTCTGGATCGCGGACAACCGCCGGAAGGGCATCTCCGAAGCTCCCGCCCTCACCATCCACGCCGGTCCCGAGTGGAGCCGCGAGCACCTCCACGGCGACGACGAGACGGTCTCCCGCCTGCTCCTCGAAGAGGCGAAGGACTACGTCGGCACGGGTGTCGAAGTTACGGTGGTCTACCGCTGGGAGTACAGCCAGCCGGTCGGGACCCACGACGAGAGGTTCATCTACGTCGAGGGACCACCGCCGCTGATCTTCTGCGGCGACGCCTACGGCGGACCAAAGGTCGAGGGGGCAGTGCTCTCGGGGCTCGCGGCAGCGGAGAGACTACTTCAGGACGCGGGCGGCTGAAGTATTTGCTGCTGGCACACCTCGCGGCGACTCTGTTTATGGTCAGTGTGGTCTGGTTCGTGCAGGTGATCCACTACCCACTCTTCGAGAAGGTCGGTACGGAGAGGTTCGCCCTCTACTCGAAGTCCCACTCGCGCCTGACGTGCTACGTCGTGGGCCCACCGATGCTGGCCGAGGCAGGGACGGCGCTCCTCCTCGTCCTTCACAGGCCCGGGGGCGTGCCCCTGACCGCCGTCCTCGTCGGGCTCGTTCTCGTCGCCCTGATCTGGACCTCCACCATCCTCTTGCAGGTGCCACGCCACACCACTTTAGGCTCGGGCTTCGACGAAGGAGACCACAAAGGACTCGTCCTCTCCAACTGGGTCCGTACCGTCACCCCTGCGCGCGGCGAGCTCATCCTGTCCTAGGTAGCACGCGCTATCAGTTAGGGACCGTCTCCCCCCCCGGTGGCGTCTGGTCGTCAGAAGTGGTACATATAACCCATAAGGCACACCGGGAATTCGAGACTAGAGGAAGGGGTGGGGTCTTGGGTAACAGAAGAGTAGCGTTAAAGCCACACGCGATAAAGATCCGACACTGGGTCGACGAGGGCCGGGGGGATGATTGGATCGCCCAGGAGCTGAACACCACTCCTTCCAGCGTGCAGAGTTTCCGGTCGCGCAACTCGATCTACCGCCGTGACCCCGTCAGGCGGGGCAGGCTCTCCGAACATCCCGTGGTCCTCGACGAGAACGACGGGCGTATAGTGCTCCTGACCGACGCCCTGAACTCCGAGGTCTTCGCCAACGAGTGGCGCGGCTACCTCCGCCGCAACCCGCAAGACCTCCAGATCGTCATAACCCAGGACCGCATCTACCTGGAGAAGGTCCACTGATCCCGCCCACCGGCCCCACCATAGACCTGAACCTACCCCTCGAAACCGCAGAGGCACTCCACGCGACCCTCGAAGACCTGCTAGAGAACGGTCACGGAGACTCTTCCCTCGAACACGCCTACCGCCTCCTCGCCTGGCGCATCCTCGCCACAAGAGGCGGCTCCGGCCTCACCGCCCGTATGGCCGAACTCGCCCGCGAAGCCCGGACCCTCGAAGAGTACGAAACCGCCCGTGACAAGACTCTAGGCCCCATACTCGATGGCCTGGAGAGCGCCGAGAACCGCGACCCGTGAGCAACCTCCATCTCCCGGCGATCAGCAGGAACTAGAGCGCCGTTCCTCGTCGACGGCTCCGTGTGCGATACGTAGCAGATCGAGAAAGCCCAAGGCACAGTTGCGAAACCGCCTACCAGCACCGGCGGGCGGATCGGCTCGTAGACGACGACCTGCCCGGGCTAATGCGGGAGCAACCTGATCTACCCCCGTTCGCCGGTGTCGCGACGTGCTCACGTCTGCCTCTTGCCCATCTCGCGAAGGAGAAGAGGGGTATGAGATGCAGGATGAAGACGACGAGTACCCCGTGCTGCTCCACGTAAGCGTCGAGCCTCTTGGCCCGCTCGCTCGTTTATCACCACCAGATGCCGGGAGTGCGAACGCGTCAGCTTTGAGGGGACACGCTGAGCGTTACGGGGCCGGCCATTTGCTATCCTGGCCGCGATCAGGCGAACAGACAGAGACCCAAGGACAAGCCGACTTCTAAAGCTGGCGATCGATTCCGTGCTACCCTCTCTGGGGTCGCTCGTCGCCGGAAAGGTCACGCATGGACACCTTATCAGCCCTGATTCAGGCTCTAGTCATCATCCTCTTCGTCGGAGGCTTCGCGCTGCTGGCCCAGTGGGGACGCAAGAACCGCTCGGCGGAGATCACCCTGATCGTCCTCCTGCTCGCCTTCTCTTCCCTGGTAATAGTGCTCGGCGTGCTGGTCGCGCTCGTCGGGCTGTCGGGTGCGGTCCCCGCCTCGCAACTGCCCCGGGAGCTCTCCATAGGCTCGGCCGCCGTCATCTTGATCGCCGGCCTCGCCGGATTCGCCCTCTGCGTTGCACCGCTACGGAAGATTACCGGACGACGCGCCCCAGGGGGCTCTAACGCCACGAATACGAGTTTGGAAGACCTCGCGACCGCCGGTTCTCACTCCGAGGAACGGCCCGGGCAGACGAACAGGTACTCCAGAGGTTGGTACTCGGACCCGCCGATCTACTTCGCGCTGTGGATGTTGGTTATCGTGCTGGGGGAGAAGATGGTCGAGCTACTGATCTTCACCCTGGCGCCGGAGGCGATCGAGTCGACCTTCGCGGAGGCGGGTAGGCTCTCTCCGGCCGCCGTCGTGTTCAGCCAACTACCGTTCGTAGTCATCGCCCTCCTCGGGGTGGGGCTCGGGATGAGGCGCGATCTCCGCCAGACGCTCGCCCGGCTCGGATACGGTCCTATAACCCTGCGCCAACTTGGGGTCGTGGTGCTGTTCATCATAGGGGCGCTTCTGCTCTCGTTCGCCGCCGACGCCCTCTTCTCCGCCCTGCAACCGGAAGTCTTCGAGCGCGTCGGAAGGATCTCCGAGGGTCTCTTCGGTACCGAAGGCTTCGGGCTGGTCGCGGCGATCCTCTTCGCCCTCCTTATAGGCGTCGGGGCGGCTCTCGGCGAGGAGACACTCTTCCGCGGCGCCCTTCAGCCGGCCCTCGGCATCCCGCTAACCTCCGTACTCTGGGCGTTCCTGCATACCCAGTACGGTCCGAGCGTCATCCTGGTCTATATCTTCGTCCTCTCGATAGGATTAGGCATCTTGCGAAACCGCCTCAACACTACCGCGACCTTCCTCGCCCATGCCGGCTACAACGCTTCGGGCGTGCTCCTGGCGTACTTCTTGAACGTTTGAGAAGGATATTGGTCAAAGGCCGTCTCCTTGCGGTGGAAGAGAAGTGCGATCTCCTCTGCGCATACACTACATGAGGTTGGCTACCATCCGACCCTGTAGTCGCGGGAACGCTCGTCGTCGGCGGGACGGATGCATCTGCCAGGTAAGCCTCGTGAATCGCAGCCACGTGTCCTGTCCAGCTCATCGAAGTTCGTCCGACCACTCCTCGACCACGAAACAGTCGGCATCGTCTATCCACACGTAGCGCAGCTCGTCGAAGCCCTCCTCAAGGACGGGGACTTGCAGCCGCTTGCGGGTACCGAAGATGCCCTTCTCCGGAACACGGGCCTTGCCCGTTCGCCGGGCGTTACGGGCCAGCACCTCACTCACTGTTGAGTTGAAGTAGTAGCCGGTGACGCGGAAGCCGGCAGAGCGGGCCGGTTCTATGTACCGGGCGCGCTCTTCGACGGAGGGGTTTGTGTTGTCCACGACGAAGGGCTGCTTGGCTTCGATACACGCGCGCACGAGGAGCTGCTCCCGGTGGCGGGTCTTCAGCATGTCCAGGTTGATCCTTACGTGGGTATCGAAGAAACGCTTGCGGTAGAACGAAGACTTCCCGGTGGCCTGTATCCCGACAAAGATCACCGCCTCCACACCAACCGCCGGAGGCCCTAACGCCCCTAGGCTATTTAGGCGGCCAGCTTGTCGGCGACGGGCGTTGCGGGGGCGCTGGCGGGCTCCAGGGTGGCGGCGATGCGGATGAGCAGGCCCGCCAACTCCACGCCCAGTCCCTCGGCGACGCTCTCCAGTACGCGGGAGGAGGGGTCCTTCTCGCCGCGCTCTATCTCCGCCAGGTACGAGATGGAGACGTGAGCGCCTTCGGCGACCTGTCTCAGGGTTAGCCCGCGCTCGTTGCGTGTCGTCCTCAGCGTCTCGCCAATTGCCGAGAGCAGATCCATCTTCCTCTGCGCCGGGTGAATCTCCAGAGTCTTCATGAGATAGATTCTATACCCCTCCCGGCGAAAGGGGCAACCCACCCGCCAATTCCTTGACCAAACGCACCTGCTCGGCGTCTACCTCCGGCGTCGCGTACGGTGTCTCCATCACCAGCGGCAACCCCGGCAACCCCCCGAAAAAGTTGGTCCACGCCTCTACCGGGACGTACCCCTCCCCTATCCTCTCGTGCCCATCCCGATGGCTCCCCAGAGAGTTCCTCGGGCTGTTGAGGTGCAAAAGGGCGATGCGATCCCCAAGCCTCTCCCTCAGCTCTGCCGCGACCTCCCGCGCGCCCTCCGGCGTCCCGAGATCGTACCCCGCGACGTACGCGTGCGCCGTGTCCACGCAGACGCATACGCCGGCCCTCTCCGCTACCCTCGCCAGAGAATCGAACGTCGAGCACAGCTGCGTCCCCGCCCCGACGGAGTTCTCGATCACGGGCTCCGCCGGCTCCGCTGCCCCATCCTCCGCCGCCAGCTCCCGCGCCCTGACGATACCCTCGACGAGCCGCTCCTCGCCCACCTTCTCGCCGTCGCCCCCGTGACTCCCGGAGTGGACGACTACGACGCCGGCTCCCAGAGCGCCCGCCGCTACGAGCTCCGCCGCGAGCGCCCTGGCGGAGCGTTCCCGGTGCTCGGGGTTGGGGGCGGCGAGGTTTATTAGGTACTTCGCGTGGACGACCAGGGGGCTGAGCCCTATCTCCCTGGCGCCTCCGGCGAAGGTTTCGGCGTCGGGCCGAGGGGCGGAGACGGCCCAGCCCTGTGGGTTGGAGACGAAGATCTGGACCGCCTCCAACCCCTGCTCCCGCGCCAGTCTCAAGGTCTTCTTCAATCCCCCGGAGGTCGGCAGGTGCCGTCCCACCCTGTTCGTGCGCGTTTCATTCTCCGTCATGTGGTTGATTCTAGCCGCCTCCCGGTCAGTCCGCCGTGAGAGATATAATCCTCGTAGTAGATCGTAGAGAGCGGAGGCAACATCATATGACCGTAGAAGGAAAAGTCGCAAAGATCCTGGGCAAGGGCGAGGTCGTCTTGAACCGGGGCCGCATGCACGGTGTCCGGCAGGGGATGGTCTTCGAGATCTTCGCCCCCGAGGGCGAGGAGGTCTGGGACCCGGACACCGGCGAGACTCTGGGCACCGTAGAGGACGTGAAGGCGAAGGCCGAGGTTACCGAGGTCAAGGAGAAGCTCGCCATCGCCCGCTTGGTCGACTCGGACTCACCCTTCGGCGCGGCGGGCTTCGGAGAGATGCAGGAGAACCTCCAACGCATCTTCGGACAGATGTTCGGCGAGAACGTCCAGGTCCAGGGTTTCGGGGGCACCGGACAAGGCGACGGTCCAGACCTCGAAAGCATGTTCGGCGGTCCCCTGGAGGACGTTACCAAGGTCCAGGTCGGCGACGCCGCCCGCGAGATCAAACGCCGCTAGCGCCGGCTTCTCGCACTTTTGGCCTCCATCCGCCTCCCCGTAACCTTCGGCCTGATCACCGCCTGCGTGGTGGTGTATCTGGCCGTGGCCGTCGTCGGCTCCGGGACGGGAACGCCACTCAACGCCGGGCTCGTAAACCAGCCGGGGAACGTCCTGATCCTGGGCGCACTCGTGCCGGTTTATGTGGCGCAGGGCGAGGCGTGGCGTCTCGTCACGAGCGCCTTTTTACACGCGGGCTTTATCCACCTGGCGATGAACATGCTCGCCCTCTACTTCCTCGGCTCCTTCGCGGAGCAAACTTTCGGCCGGGGTCGCTTCTTCGCGCTCTACTTCATCAGCGGCATCGCGGGTGGGCTGGCACTGCTGTACTTCGGGGCCCCGAACAGCCCGGCGGTCGGGGCGTCCGGGGCCATCTTCGGTCTGGCGGGCGGCGTCTTCGGTTTCGCGGTGAGGCGCGGTACGTTCTCCACGCGGGATCCCATCATAAGCCAGCTGCTTTTTATAACCGCGATCAACCTGGCCATCGGCGCGACGATCCCTGGGGTGAGCAATACCGCTCACGTCGGCGGCCTCGTGGGCGGCCTCGTCTTCGGCTACCTGATGGCCCCAACTGTCTTCTCCCACAAGAGGCTCGTCGCCACAGCTCCCATCCTCGCTGCCTTCGGTCTCGAAGCCCTCCTTCTGGGCGTCTGGTATCTCTACGTTCTCTAGGTTACCCCGCTGGAGTGTTCGGCCTTCTCGCTCAGGCGGCGACCACGGCCGGTGACGGCAAGAGCGATAAAGAAGAGGGCTGTAGCGACGAGAATGATGGCGGCCCCGGACGCCACGTCGAGGTAGTAGGAGAGGTAGATCCCCAGGAGGGCCGAGAGGCTCCCAATCGCCATGCTAACGAGGATCATGTGGTGGAACCGGCGGGTGAACAAGTAGGCTGTCGCCGAGGGCGTCACCAAGAGGGCCACGACCATCACGATGCCGACGGCCTGTATGGCGGTCACGATGGTCACCCCGAGCAGGGCGAGAAGCAGGTACTCCAGCCTCCGGGCCGGGATGCCCGAGGCAGCCGCAACGGTAGGATCGAAGGCGGCGAACAGGAGCTGCCGGTAGAAGACCGACACCAGCGCCAGGACCACGAGCCCCAAAGCACCGATGGTCCAGAGGTCTCTTTCGGTTATGGAGAGCACGTCCCCGAACAGGTAGCCGAAGAGGTCGGTCGTGTAACTGTCCACCCGGCTGATAACGAGGATGCCCAGAGCGAACGTACCGCTGAAGAGGACCCCGATGGCGGTGTCGGAGCTCACCCGCCCCCGCCGGCTTATGGCCCCTATCCCCAGAGCCGTCGCGATAGCGAATACGAAGGCCCCGAGGTATATGTTGATCCCGAGCACGAACGCCAGGGCTACGCCGCCGAAGCTCGCGTGGGCCAGGGCGTCCCCGATGAACGCAAGTCCCTTCAATACCACGAAGCTCCCCAGGAGCCCGCAGATGACCGCCACCAGCACCGAGGCGAGGAGCCCTCGCTGCATAAAGCCGAACTCCAGCGGTCCGAGCAGGTGATCAGCCACCCTGTCCCCTGTCCTCCAGGGCGACCGTGCGCTCCCCGACCTTGAGGACCATGAGGTGACTCTGGTAGGTCTCGTTGAGTAACTCCGGCGTAAAGACCTCCTCCGGCCGGCCGAAAGCGACGACACGCCTGTTCAACAGCAGCGCCAGATCGAAGCGCTCGGCGACGCACGAGAGGTCGTGGGTGGTTACGATCACGGTCTTCCCCGCTCCCTGAAGCCTGCGCAAGAGGTCGAAGATCTCGTGCTGCGAAGGCGCGTCTACCCCGGAGACGGGCTCGTCCAACAGCAGCACCTCGGCCTCCTGCGCCAGAGCCCGCGCCAGAAAGACCCGCTGCTGCTGCCCGCCGGAGAACTCCCCTATGCGGGTATCGGCGTGCTTCTCCATCCCAACGGTCTTCAAGGCTTCCCAGACTAACTCCTTGTCGCGGGCCGTAGGCCGCCGGAGGAGCTTCATGGAAGGAACCCGCCCCATCATCACGACGTCGAAGGCGCTTACCGGGAAGTTCCAGTCCACGTCCTCGCGCTGGGGAACGTAGCCGACCAGCCTCAGCACCCGCCGGTCTACCGGGCGGCCCAAGACCTCGACCTCGCCCCTTATTTTGGTCACGAGACCGAGGAGTGCTTTGAGCAGGGTGCTCTTCCCGCCGCCGTTGGGCCCGACGATCCCGACCATCGCCTCGCTGGGGATGGAGAGTGTGACATCCTCGACAACCGGCCGCCGGTCATACGCGACGCTGAGGTCCCGGATCTCTATCGCCTTCTTCACCTTACCCTAAAGCCTCCGAGATCCTATCTATGTTCGTGCGCATCATCGCCTCGTACGTGTTCGCGGCCCCGTCTTCGACGAGCGTATCGGTATACAGCTCACGCACCTCCACGCCAGCCTCCTGGGCTATCGTATCCGCCAACCCGCTATTGAACTGCGGCTCGGTGAAAACCACCGGCACCTCTTCCTCCTCTATAGTCCGCACGACCTCCGCCACCTCGCGGCTGCCGGGCTCCGCCTCCGGGTTCTCCAGTACCACGCCGACCAGTTCGAACCCATAAGCCTCGGCAAAGTACGGGAAAGCGTCGTGGAACGTGACCAGCTTTCGCCGCTCCTCCGGTATGTCCTCGGCCTTCTCCTTTATATACCCGTCCAGCTCCTCGAGCTCCGCCAGATACTCATCGGCGTTCGCCTCGTACTCCTCGACACCGTCGGGATCCACCTCCACCAGCGTGTCCCGTATCTTCTCCACGTAACGCTCCGCGTTCGCTACGTCCAGCCACAGGTGTGGGTTACCCTCCGCGTGCTCCCCTTCCGCCTCCTGTTCCTCCTCATGCTCATCGTCCTCAAGCGTCTCCAGCCCCTCCGAGAGCTCTACGACCGTTTGCTCCTCATTGCCCGCGCTCTCCACGAGGTCCTTGACCCAGGCGTCCAGGCCCAACCCGTTCTCGAAGACCACCTGCGACTCGGAGATACGGCCCGCATCCTGCGGGCTCGGCTGGAAAGTCTCCGGCGAACCTCCGACCGGCACGATACTGAACGCTTCGACCCTATCCCCGCCGACCTGCTCCACCAGATCCTGCAAGACGGAGATCGTCACCGCAACCTGAACCCTCTCCCCGGACTCTGCCTCCTCGCCACCGGAAGACCCGCCGGCCCCGCAACCAGCTACCAGAACCAGCGAGAGTACCGCTACGAATACCGCCGACGACGAGCGCCTCACCGCTCGCCTTCCCCCGTAGAACCGTGCCTCTCTGTCCGCCTCACTGCGTAGCATGCGCTGCAATTGCCGATGTTGCTCACCCACTGCACGATCATGATCTCCTTCCGCGTCATCTTCTCGCCGAGCTTCGCCTTACGCCACGCCGCCTCTACCCGCCGCCGCATGCCCTCACCATCGAGCGGTTTGCTCACCAGTCCCTTCTCCTCACCTCTTAATTGAAAAATATTTTCATTGACAGGCAAATTTTTTCGTCACCTGCAAGCGGCACAGCGCCCATAGACTTCGAGGCTGTGGGAGCGGACCTCGAAGTCCGAGGCCTCCAGAGGCAAGAGCGTGGGATCCAAGGGGCACTTCTCGAACTCGGAGATGTCGCCGCAGGATTCGCAGATCGCGTGGTGGTGGTGATCCTCAGCCATCTCGTAGCGTGCCCCGTCCCCAAGGTCCAACCGCCGCACGATGCCGAGCTCACCTAATAGATCCAACGTCCTGTACACCGTCACCAACCCGACACCAGGGCAGCGTGCCCGGATCTCCTCCAGGCTCTGGTGCTGCTCCTCGGCGAGCGCCCGCAAGACCGCCGTCCGCTGCGGCGTCGCCTTGTACCCCCCACCCCGCATCTTCCCAATCGCCGCTTCCAGCACATTCCTCCCGCTAATTGAAAAATTCTTTCAATTACAGAGAGAAGGTAACAGCCTGTAGGACCGGCGTCAACCGTGGCTAGGGGTTGTTGGAGGGGCGTTTGCGGCGGTTGGAGTTGGCGTGGCGAAGGAAGAAGAGCAGGGCAAAGGTGAGGGCGAGGATCGAGGCGACGAAGAGGTTACCGCGGAAGTCACCGATGAGGAAGGCCCGGTCTATGCGGAGTGCCTCGACGAAGACGCGGCCGAGAGAGTAGAGGCTCACGTAGAGAAGGAAGATGTCGCCGTTCTTGAGGCGGTCGGCGAAGCGGCGGGCTATGTAGAGGAGGGCGAGGCAGACGAGTATGTTCCAGATCGACTCGTAGAGGAACGTCGGGTGGAAGGTAGTCTCGTCGTTGAAGCCCGGGGGCCGGTTCTCGGGGGCTATCTCAATAGCCCAGGGGAGGTTGGAGGGGCGGCCGAAGAGCTCCTGATTAAAGTAGTTCCCCCAGCGTCCGACCGCCTGAGCGAGGATAATGCCGGGGGCCGCGGCGTCGGCGAAGGCGAGCGGGCTTATACTGTAGGTCTTCCCAAAGAGCCGCTCGTAGAGGGAGGTCCTGGCGACGGCGACGAAGGCGAAGACGCCCAGGAGGCCCCCGATCACGGCGCCGTAGATGCCCAAACCCCCGTTCCAGACCTCGAAGATTCCGGGGATCGGGTCCCTGGAATAGAGCTGGTAGTCGGTCACAACGTGGTAGACCCTAGCGCCGATAAAGCCGAGCGGCACGACGAAGAACAGGGCGTCCATGGCCATGGCCCCGTCGTAGCCCTTGCGCGCAAGCTCCCGCCCGGTCAGCCAGGTCGCGAGCGCTATCCCAAGCGCGATGAAGAGCCCGTAGTAGCG
>CADCVG010000090.1 GCA_902806075.1 uncultured Rubrobacteraceae bacterium | reverse complement strand
CCGCGTCGGCGCCTTCGGGGATCACACCGCCGGTAAAGATCTTGATGGCCTCCCCCTCCCCCACCTCCTTCCGCGCCGGGCGGCCCGCCGGGGCCTCATCTATAACTTTGAAGGTACGTCCGGCCTCGCTCGCATCCGCGCTCCTGACGGCGTATCCGTCCACCGCAGAGTTATCGAACGGCGGCGAGTCAAACCGCGCCCGCAAATCCTCGGCGAGCGCGAGCCCCCGCGCGTCCATCAGCGGCACGCGCTTGACGGGTAGGCGGGGGGTCTTCTCCAGGACCAGCCGCACGGCCTGCGCGTGATCTATGAGCCTCTCGAAAAGTTGCATTCCCTCATCCCCATTATCTAAAAGCCAACTCTCCCCAAGCTACCACAACACCGTTCGGCGCGGAGCGTGAACCCACATGATAGCCTCTCGTCTCGGGGACTACGCCTCCCGCGTGTATGCGACTTTGAAGCTTTTTCAGCCCCAGGAGTAGGGGAGGAACTTGCCGTCGTATGTGATCCTGACGCGAGGACCTTCGTCACTCTCGACCCTCTCTATGTCCAGGTTGAAGGTTATGGCGCTCATGATGCCGTCGCCGAACTCCTCGTTGATGAGAGCCTTGATGGTAGTGTCGTAGACCTGGGTGACCTCATGGATGCGGTAGATGGTTGGGTCTACCGGCACGTCCCCTTCCAGGCTGCCGCGCATCGGGCGCCCGGGCGACCTCGGAGTCGAGTCCGAGGAGGTCCACGACGGTCCCGGCCTGCTCCGCGCTCATCGGATGCTGCCCCAGCAGGGCGGCCGTGGTCCAGACCTTGTGCGCCCCGACCTTCTGGGCGATGGCCTGGAAGGTTAGCTCCTGCTCCTTTTTGGCCTCCAGGATCTGCTCGGTCGCTTCTTCGCGGTTCATCTCGCTCCTCCTGTACGATAGCGTCGTCAACGAGTGTGAAGAGAGTAGGCTACGCGGCCACCCGACGGTGACCACCACCTTTTCTTCCTTCTCGCCGGTACCCTGTCGAGGACTACCCGAAACGCCGGAGTGTTGGTGGCCCGTGGTAGTGGCGGGAACACGGTCAGGGTAGAGTTGTGGACGAGACTTTGTTGTTCGAGCAAGGAGGGTTACGTGGAGAACGGGAGAGTGGCGGTGGTCCTGGGTGTGGGACCGGGGCTCGGGGCGGCGATAGCGAGGCGCTTCGCCCGTGAGGGCTTCGCGGTGGCCCTGATGGCGCGGCGAGAGGAGAGCCTGTCGGTGGCACGCGAGGAGATCGAAGGCGAGGGTGGGACGGCGCTCGCGGTGGAGACGGACGCTACGGACGCGGCATCTGTAGCCGATGCCTTCGACCGGGTGAGAGACGAGCTCGGCGATCCGGAGGTCTTCGTGTACAACGCTGGAGCCTTCCAGATGGGGGGTATTCTGGAGCTCAGCCCAGAGCAGTTTGACAACTGCCTCCGGGCGAACTGCTCTGGTGCCTTTTACGGGGCGCAGCAAGTGCTCCCGGCGATGGCTGAAAGGGGTAGCGGCACGGTCATCCTGACTGGGGCGACGGCGAGCTTGCGGGGCTCGGCCAGGTTCGCGGCGCTCTCGACGGGCAAGTTTGGTTTGAGGGCACTTGCCCAGTCGATGGCCCGCGAGTTCTGGCCGCAGGGGATACATGTCGCCCACGTCGTGATAGACGGCCAGATCGACACCCCGAGGGTGCGCGAGATGTCGCCGGACCGCGAGGAGCACACGATGCTCTCTCCCGACGCTATCGCCGAGGCCTACTGGCGGCTTCACGACCAGAACCGGACCGCCTGGACCCTTGAGCTGGACCTCCGCCCGGCGGTGGAGAGCTTTTGAGGCTGGCTACGAGGACGTGGGGCGAGGAGGGCAGTCCGCTCGCCGTCCTCGTGCATGGGGTGACAGCTTCCTCGCGTACCTGGTGGCGTGTCGGCCCCTGGTTCGCGAGTAGAGGCTGGCGCGCGGTCGCGGTCGACCTGCGCGGACACGGTGGGAGCCCGCGAGTTATGGAGGACCTCGGGCTGGAGGATCTGGCCGAAGACCTGTACGAAACCGTCTCCGGCCTGCCGGGGGAGCGTGTGGACGTGCTCCTCGGACACTCTTTGGGCGCGCTCGCCGCCCTCGAACTTTGCCAGAGACGTGAAGACCTCGTCGGGAGCTTGGTGCTGGAAGAGCCGCCGGGCTCGCAGAGTACGGACTTCGAGGAGATCGCCCGGGGCGTGGAGGCCGACGCCGCCCGGGCCAGGGAAGCCCCCGAAGCCTTCGAGCGCGAGCAACTCGCGGAGAACCCCTCATGGTCCGAGGAGGACTCCGCAGCAAACGCGGAGAGCCTGCGAGAGTGCGACGCTGGACCGGTGGCCGCGATGCTCCGGAACGGTCTACGCTATAACCTGGAGGAACTGGTAGGGTCGGTAGAAGTTCCGGCCCTGCTCATTTTGGGGAGCGAGGCACGAGGCTCGGTCCTCCCCGAGCCCGAGCGTACGACCGTCGCTGGCGCTTTGAGCTACGGACGGACCGAAGTGTTCGACGCCGGCCACGGCGTACACCGGGACGACTACGCGGGCTACGTCCGGCTCCTGGAAGGCTGGCTCCGTGGATAGGCCGCGTTGGGGGCCATGAGACAGGCTCTTGGGCTACACCTTCTCGTCCTGGGTGGCGTCGCTAATGGGGATCCAACCCTACCAAAGATCCTCTCTTGCCTCGCTACGGGAGTCACCCCCCACCCGGGCTCTTTTTGGCGGCGGAGGCGGTTTTGCTAGCCCTTCCGGAGACGGTTGGCGACGGAGGCGAAGGCGTCTCTCTCGGCAGAGTCGTCGAGCGGTTCGAGCTCCGCGCGGTCGTCCACGCGGCGCAGGGCGCCCAGAACGAGCTGGTCGGTGAGCCAGGGGTTCTTGGGGAGGAGCGAGCCATGCAGGTAGGTACCGTAGGCGTTTAGGCGGCGCGCGCCCTCGGTGCCGTCGCGGCCGTTGTTGCCGTAACCTACTATCACGTCCGCGAAAGGCTCCGCGTCGTCTCCCAGCTCGGTGCGACCGCCGTGGTTCTCGAAGCCGGCGACCTCGTGGACTACGCCATCTTCCTCCGGAGCGCGGACACGGGCGAGGACGTTGCCGATCAGACGCGCCTCGTCTCCCCTACGCGGTCTCGTGTACATGTCGAAGACGCCGATGCCGGGCAGCTTTTGCCCCTCCGGCGTCTCGTAGTAGTGACCCATGAGCTGGTAGCCGCCGCAGACGCCGAGGACCACGCCCCCATCCTCGACAACGGCCCGGAGGTCGGCGCCCTTCATACCGGAGAGGTCCTCGACGAGGAGCGTCTGCTCCCGGTCCTGCCCCCCGCCGAAGAGGAAGAGGTCCGCGGAAGAGGTGGGGCTTATTGACTCGCCGAGCCCCACGTCCACAACTTCGACCGCGATGCCGCGCCACTCAGCCCGTTTCTTTATGGCGATAACGTTCCCGCGGTCGCCGTAAAGGTTCATCATGTCCGCGTAGAGGTGATGGATGGTGAGCTTCATCTGATCCTTCCTTCGGTTGGTAACCCTTGGCTATGAGCTGTTCACGACGGTCTCCGGGCGCTCTCGCCCCGGCCGCACAACGCGGGCATCCTCTATGACGTTCGGCTGCCGGCTCCCGAGCTCGATAACCTCTACCTCCTGCTGATAACTTCACTTATCCTCCCAGAAGGGGTGGGTGTGGCCGAGGTCGCTCAGAGTTTGGCGCAGCTCCAGCATCGTCGTGTAGGTCGGCAAGACGTAGAGCGTCTCGCCCGGTGGGGTGGCGCCGAGGGCCGCGAGGAGCGCCTCCTTGCGGTCCGGGATCACGCTGTGTACCGGAAGCTCGGCGTACTTGAGGCGCACGGCCATGTCCTCGGCCCGGATGCCCGTTACGTAGAACCGGGGTACGGCCCCGCCGGGCGTTACAGCTTCGGCGAGCATCTCGAAGTCCACGTCCCACAGCCAGGAGACGTCCCGGCCGTCGGCGTCGTTGTCGTTTATAGCTATGAGGACGTGCCCAGCCCTGTCGGCGTTTGCTCTTTCGGCGGGGCTCGCGACGAAGGTTCGCAGGATCTCGTTGAAGCCCACGGGGTTCTTTATGAGGAGCAGAAAGACCTCCTTCTCCCCCACCCGCACCCTCTCGACCCTCCCGAATGCCCCCCCGAACGCCCGCAGCCCCCGGACGACATCCTCTGCCTCTACCCCGGCCTCGATAGCCACCGCCGCCGCCGCCAGAGCGTTATACACGTTGTACAACCCCGGCAGCCCGATGCGTGCCTCGTGCTCCCCGCCGGGCGTGGTGAGCAAAAAATCCGTCCCTCTCGGCCCATCCATCCGGACGCGGGTCGCCCTGTAAGCCGGCTCCGGGCGAGCAAAAGAGCAGTTCGGACAACGGTAGACGCCCACGTGCCCGAAGTAAACCGCCTCGTAGGAGAGAGCCGTACCACAGACCGGGCAGTCCTTGGAGTCGGCGATGTGCTGGAGCTTGCCGGTGTCCAGGGCCGGGTCCTCGACCCCGAAGAAGACGGGGTTCTTCGTGCCCCTGCCGAGGTTCGCTACAAGAGGGTCGTCGGCGTTCAGGACGACGGAGCCATCCGGGGGCAGGTCGGGGAAGGCCGAGGCGATGACTTTAGCGGTGTAGGAGAGCTCCCCGTAACGGTCGAGCTGGTCACGGAACAGGTTCAGGACGGCGAGCAGCGAGAGTTGCGCCTCTTCGGCCACCCTGGGTACGCTCGCCTCGTCCACCTCGAAGAGCCCCATCTCCGAGGCCGGACGGCCCGAGAGGGACGTATCCGAGACGAGCGCCGCAGTCACGCCGGTGACGAGGTTCGCGCCCGTCGAGTTGTTCACCGCGCGGATGCCGGCGGTATGCAGGATCTTGGAGACCATCCGGGTCGTGGTCGTCTTGCCGTTCGTGCCCGTGATAGCCACGGAGCCGCGCCGGAGCCTGCGCGAAAGTTTCTCGAGAACTTTCGGGTCCACGCGCCGGGCCATCACGCCCGGCACTGTAGATCCACCGCCTCGCTTCAGCGTTCGGCTCGCAAACTGCGCCGATCGGGCGACGAGGACAGCGGCCGAGAGTCGGGGGTCTAGTGCTTTGCTCATAGACGGTGATTATATCCAGCAGTGGGGACCGGCTGCGCAAGGTCGAGACAGACGCGGGTCGTGGTGGTTTGCGTCCGGACGGTCTCCTATACCTGGCCGTTTGTCCAGATGCCGTTTCTCACGGGATGCGGTAAAAACAATATATGGAGATCTTCGAGAACCTTTCGGCAAGCTCGCGCCTGGAGCCGGACGAGCTCGACGTTTACTCGCGGGCCGTGCGCGAGGTGACCGAGCGGCTGGGTCCGGCGGTGATCTCCGTAGGGACCCGCTCGGGACGCGGGGGTGGGAGCGGTGTGATACTGGGCTCCGCCGAAGGTACGGCGACCGCCGTGACGAACAGCCACGTGGTGCGCGGCCTAGGCCGCGAGGGCCTGCGGGTGACACTGTCCGACGACACGCGGGCGGATGCGGAGGTCCTGGGCGACGACCCGCCGAGCGACCTCGCGGTGGTGCGCTTCGCGCCGGAGATAGAGCCAACAGTGGCGCCTCTAGGTGAGACCCGGAACCTCGTCGTCGGGCAACTCGTCGTAGCGATAGGCAGCCCTCTAGGGTTCCAGCGCACCGTGACGGCCGGGGTCGTGAGCGCGTTGGGGCGTAGCTTGCGCGGCCAGGGCGGGCGTCTCATAGAGAACGTCATCCAGACGGACGCGGCGATCAACCCGGGCAACTCGGGCGGGCCTCTGGCGGACGCCTCGGGGAGGGTCGTCGGCATCAACACGGCGATCATCGGGGGCGCCCAGGGTATAGGCTTCGCGGTGCCGGTCTCGGCGGCGTTCAGGCGTGTGATCTTTGCACTGGTAACGGAGGGGCGGGTACGGCGAGCCTTTCTAGGGGTGATGGTACAGAGCCGGCAGGCGCGCGGCGGCTCATCGGGCGGGGCACAGGTCGAGAGCGTCTCCCCGAACAGCCCCGCGGAGGTAGCGGGCGTGCGCCCCGGGGACGTCATCGTCGGCTTCGACGAAAGGCCCGTACGCTCGATGGACGACCTCTTGAACCTCCTGGACGGCCAGGCGATAGGCCGGGACGCGCAACTCCACGTCCGCCGCGGCAGAAGCGAGACGACCCTCCAGGTCAGGCCTCGGGAGATGCCCGCGGAGTAAGAAAGCAGGCAGCTATCAGCCGAGCGCTGCTCGTTGGCGCACCCGAAGGAGACGACCGGACGTGGTAAAGACTACGATCAAAGACCGTGGTGCGAACGAACGGGGGTCGGCCACAACAGAGAAAGCCGACAGCTGAGAAGCGACGGCTGAAGGCTTCGATCGAAGGGAGGAAGATGCCGGACGTAACGTTAGTGGTACGTGGTCTCGCGGAGGCCGGAGAAGCCGGACGGCTGGAGCAGGCCGTCGGGCGGGTCGGGGGCGTCGAGGCGGTCTCCGTGAACGCAGAGAAGGAGCTTTTGGCCGTCTCTTACGAGGGAGGCGAGGCGGAGCTAGAGAGGATCGAGCAGACCGTCCGGGAGGCGGGGTTCGAGATCGAACCGACCCCCGGCGCGAAGAACGCGGGGGGTTAGGTGGACGAGGCCTCCATCTCCCCGGCTGAGGCGACGCGTCTCCTGGGCATCTCCGAGGAGGAGGCGGGTAGACTAGCCCACCCCGACGGCCGCGTCCCGCTGGAGGTGGTGCGCGACCGGGCGGGTGTGGCGACGCTGGAGCTCGCGCGGGAGCTGGCCCGCGCCAGGGAGGAGGTCGGGCGTCTCTCGGGCCAGCTAAAGGAGGTCCGCGCGAACAACCTGCAGCTCCAGAAGGAGTTCAAAGTCTCCGTCGAGGAGCGCCGCCGGCTCACGGAGGAGGTCTTGGAGTTGCGGGCGGCGGCCGAGGAGCGGTTGATGCTCATGGAGCGCGTAGAGCGTATCGCCCACATCGAGCAAAAGCTCGCCGAGTCAGAAGCAGAGCTAGAGAAGCTGCGGAGCAGGGGGCTTATGGCCCGGCTCCTGAACCAGTGAGGTCTTGCTCGCCGTTCTACAGGTCTTTCAGCTCGGCCCGAAAAGCGGAGAGAGGCGCCGGCCGCGACGCTGGACGCTCCGCTCTTACGGCTCTTTTACAGGGCGAGCTGGTAGATAGCCACCGCCAGGAACACCACGTACAGGGAGCCCGCACCCAGCATCTGCCACGCGTGTAACGGGGTCTTACGTAGGAGAAATAAGAAGAGAATCACACCCGAGGCAAGAGCCAGCCCAGCGGCGAAAGCACTGATGAAGTCAAGCTCCCAGCGTGTAAACAGAAGGCCCAAAGAGACCGGTAACGTGCTCTGAAAGACCATCGCCCCGGTTATATTTCCGAAGGCTAAAGTGTCTTTGTCTTGCCTGAGCCAGATCACGGAGTTGAACTTCTCGGGCAACTCCGTCGCCAGGGGGGCGAGTACCAGGGCGATCAAACCCGCCGGTATACCGAGCGAGTCCGAGGCTTGTTCCACGCCCCGGACGAAGATGTGGGCGCCCACCCCCATCACCACCAAAGTCCCGAGGACCTGCGCTACGATGGCCCAGGTCGGCGCCCGGCCCCACCGGGACTCGGGCCAGAGCGTGAGGTCTTCGGGTGTCTCCGCCAGCGCCTCTCCCCCGGCCACTATGGTCCGCCACACGTAGAATGAATAGGCCGCGACCAGCACGATCGCCACTATCACCTTCACGTAGGTCGGCAACGCCACGATGCCCGCACCGGCGGCCAGAGCGAAAAAGACAAGGAAGAACAATATATCCCGCCTGGTGGTCCTCTTTTCTATCACGAGATCCGCCCCATTCTCCCTGCGGCGCCGAAAGCCCAGAATAGAAGCCCCGACGACGAACATGGCGAGCGTAGCGAGGAGGAACGGCGCCCCGAGGATCGCGCCGATGCCGATCTCGCTGGCGGCTGCTCCGGCGCTCTCACCCGCGAGGGCCGCCCCTACAAGAGCGACCACCGGGATCATGGTCTCCGGCAGGGCCGTTCCCACGGCCGCGAGCACGCTTCCGGTCGCCCCAGAACCAAGGTTCAGCCGCTCGCCGAGCATCTCTACCGCGTTGGTGAACAGGAAAGCGGCCCCTAATATCGCCACCAGGGCCACCACCAATATTAAGACCGTCACCAAAACAGGCCTCCTCAACTCACACGCTTCTCGGACCGAACGTGTAAGATTCTACCCTCCGAAGTAGAGTGGAAACCCATACGGAAAGCAGAAACCCTCGAGTCCTTGGAGAACCTCGAAAAGACACTGGCCGCAGTCGCCGGCGGCGCTCTCTCCCCCGCTGTGGCCGCCGAACGCCTCAGGAGCGGCGAGGTTCGCTACCTTGAAGAGTTCGCCGTCCTCGACCTGGGTCGCGCCGCTCGTAAGGGCGTCCCCGAGATAATCTACGCTCCCGGCAAGACACCCGAGCAGGTAGCGAAGATCTGCGCCTCTATCCTGGACCGTTCGGAGCGCGTGATCGTCAGCGGCCCGACCCCCGAGCAGGAACGCCTCCTGCGCGAGACCCTCTCCGGCATTCCCGTGAGGAGCGCTGGCAAAGCCCTCGTCGCTGGCGCAGGCTCCCCCGAACCGACCGGCGGCCGTATCGTAGCCATGAGCGCCGGCACCTCGGACCTGCCGATCCTGGAGGAGGCCGTCGCGGTCGCCCGTGAGATGGGCGTCGCCGTGGAGAGCTTCCATGACGTTGGTGTCGCGGGCATCCACCGCCTCGCCGGCCCACTGGAGGAGATGCGCGCCTTCGACCCGGACTGCGTGATCGTCGCGGCGGGGATGGAGGGCGCGCTCCCAACCGTGGTCTCGAGCTTCGTCGCCGTCCCGGTCGTGGGGCTGCCGACCTCGACCGGCTACGGCCTCGGCGGGGACGGGACGGCCGCGATACTCGGCATGCTCCAGAGCTGCTCCCCGGGCCTCTCGGTCGTCAACGTGGACAACGGCGTAGGCGCCGGCGCGACCGCCGCCCTTATAGCCAACCGCGCCGCCCAAAACCGCAAAGTCCCCAGGAGCACCAGCGCCCGGGGCCGCGGCCAGAACACCGGCTCGGACCGCTAGGCGCTCCGGTGCGGCTCTTCGTCGCCGTCTTCCCGCCGCCGGAGGTTAGAGAAGAAGCGTCGAGGACGGCGCGGCGCCTGCTCTCCGACGGCCGCATACGCTGGTCCAGACCTGAGAACGTACACCTGACCCTCAAGTTCCTGGGCGACGTAGACGAGGAGAGCCTGGACGGTCTGCGCACCGTTCTGAAGGACGCCTGCGCAGCACACGCGCCCTTCGAAGCCCGGCTGGCGGGGCTCGGGGCCTTCCCGTCGGCGCGACGTGCCCGCATCATCTGGTCCGGTGTCGGTACAGGCTCGGAACAACTGCGCTCCCTGGCTGCCAACATCGACGTCGCCCTCTCTTATTCAGGCTTCGAGCGCGAAACGCGGCCCTACGAGCCGCACCTGACGCTCGGCCGTGTACGGGGCCAGCCGGTGAGCCTGGACCTGCCCCAGGAGGCGGGCAATGGCCTCCTGTTCAAGATACGCCGGATCGAGTTGATAGAGAGCACGCTCGCCGACAAAGGGCCGGTCTACAAATCTATTGAGGACTTCGTTCTGGTTGGGGAGAAGAGCTAGGCTTTAGAACGCTACGAGGGGGCCTACAGACATAAGGATGAAGAGCAGTATCAGGATCATTATGGTTACCATTATGAAGTTGGTACCGCTCATCTCGGCCACACCTTTCGACCCGTATTTTCGCTCCGGCTACATTCTATCCTCCGGAGGGCCGGACCGCCAGAGAGCTTCCGACCTTAGATCTCGTTTTGGTAGAACACCCTTCTCTGCGGCGAGTACCCGTCCCGACCGTCGGAGCGCTGCCGGAAGGCGTGGAACTCCTCGACCTTGCCGGAGGCGAGCCGGACGTTGGGGTCCGGGTGCGCGCGCAGCGCAAGGATGGAGTCGAGTTCAGCCTCGACCTCGATACGCTCCAGCCCCCACACCGGACGTGGCTCTTTATAGAAGATCCGGCACTCGTAAGCGTCTTCGGCTGCATTGTATGAGACCAGGATCATCTCCGGCCGGGCCGCCACCGAGCGCGGGATATCGCGCAACTCATACAACACCTTCCGGCGCCGGTAGACCTCCCGCTGCCGCTCCTCCAACACGATCCGCGTAAATCCGTCACCCTCTATCAGAGAGTAAGCTTCGTCGCGGGCCTCCTCCGCCGCCCGAACCCAACGCTCGACCCCCTCAACATCCAGGCGCGCCTCACAGGCGGGACATCGAAACTCCGAGCCCGGTTCGACTCGTAGGCCACTAGAATGTAGGCAATCCTCCACAAAATCTCCCATATGGCCGCCCATTGTACCCTGTTCCGAGCGAAACACGCAGCTAACCTGACGATCAGCTATACGATATACCTGAGCTTCAAGGTTACTGATGCCGGGAGTCTGGCTTTGGCGACGGCGAACGCCGGATACGCTATCCGATGGTTTCTCTTGCAAAAGAGTATTATTTGCTCCCTCTCGTCCGGCCGGGACGGAGGATGCTCTTATCTTCCCAGACTCTCTAGGGGCGCGGCCGGGGCGTACGAGGGGGCCGTCAACCGGAGAAGAGTAAGGTTGTAATAGAGGTTTAGCGTACTGGTTTGTAGGGCGGGCGGCTTCTTTGCGGGGCTGGTATTCTCCGCTGCATGTTGGGCGAGCGGCGTCTGGCGCACCTGGTATTGAACCCCGCTGCCGGCGGGGGACGCGCCTCCGCGCGGCGGGCGGAGATCTCTACGTACCTGGAGGGGCGGGGTATAGAGGTTTTGTGGCACGTAACGGAGGGACCGGGGGACGCGGGGAGGATCGTCTCGGGGCTACCGGACGAGTCGCTGGTCGTGGCGGTGGGAGGAGACGGGACGGTACACGAGGTTGCGGCGGCGTGCGTTGGGACCGAACGGGTGATGGGGGTCCTTCCGGTAGGCAGTGGCAACGACTACGTCAAGGCACTCGGGGTAGGTACGAAGCTCAGGCGGGCGCTCGAGGTAGTCGCCGGGGGAAGGGTTCGGGGCGTGGACGCGGGCGAGGTCAACGGAGTACGGTTCAATAACGGTCTCGGCATCGGGTTCGACGCCGAGGTTGCAGAGGGGGTGGCGGAGGCACCCGGGTACCTCGGGGGATTCGGGGGATACCTGTGGTCTGTCGGACGTCTGTTGTGGGGCATGAAGTGTCACGAGGGAAGGTTGAGGCTCGGCGGCGGAGAGGAGCACGAGGTCGAGACCATCCTCGTCGCGGCGGCGCTTGGGACGACCTACGGGGCGCGGTTCAGGCTCGCCCCCGAGTCCAGGCTAGACGACGGCGCATTCGACGTGGTGTGGAGCGAGGAGCTAAGCCGGATGGAGGTCCTGCGCCTCATACCGGCCGTGCTGCGGGGCGCGCACATAGGGCGTCCGAAGATACACTTCGCCCGGACAGCGGAGGTCGAGGTGTCGTTGGAGAAGCCTACCCCCGCGCACGTGGACGGCGAGATGCTCCCCCCCACCCGCGACTTCCGGGTACGGGTGCTGCCCGGCGCGTTGCGCGTGCTCGCTCCCTAAAGCAATATAGAGGTGTCTACAGAGGCGAGCTACAGAACAAGCGCAAGACGAGGGCTTCATGGCGTATGGGTCGTATGGGTTTACTGAGCTAGCGCTAGCGTTATTGGTTTACGGGGTCGGCTTCTTGCTCACGTTCTTCTTACTGTATCTGGCGGTCAAGCGAGCCGTCGCCGACGGGATACGGGACGCCGCCGGTAAGGGAACGGGCCGGGCCGTTGGCGCTCGCCGGATCCTCGACGAGCGCTACGCACGCGGTGAGATCAGCCAGGAAGAGTACGAGCGGATGCGCCGGGACGTAGAAGGTCGTTAGAGTCCGGATAGCCGTTCGAGAACTCCCGCGGCAAGGTCTTCCAAGACCGCTAAATTATGGTAAAAAACCTCAATCACGCTCCAGGGTTGGGCGAGGGTAGATGAGGATTTCCAGAGGCGACGATGGGCGGAGAGGGTATGAGGGCTTTCGTGTTTCCTGGTCAGGGCGGCAAGGTAGTTGAGCCGGAGGGACGGTTGTTGCCGACGATCCGGGAGGTCGTCGGCGACCGTATACCGGAGCAGGTAAAGGTCTTCGCGAGGGCCGCGCAGGATGCAGACGAGAGTCGCGAGATGAACCTCTGCCCGGACGTGGTCGCCGGACACTCGTTGGGTGAGTACGGCGCCGCCTACGCCGCCGGGTGCTTCGATCTGAAGACCGGGATCTGGCTCGTCGCCGAGCGCGACCGCTTTCTGGCGGAGGCTGCCGAGAAGACCCCGGGAGGCATGGTCGCCATCCTAAGGGCCGATCCGGCCGAGGTCGAGAAGGCTCTGGATGAGTCGGAGGGCTCCGTAGTCGCCAACTACAACTCTCCCCGCCAGACTGTTATCTCGGGGCTCAGGGACGCTTTAGGCGACGCGGTGTCGAAGATAAGGGGACGCGCCGTGCGCCTGAACGTCTCCTTCGCGGCTCACTCGCCGTACGTCGCCGCCGCCGGGGAGAGGATGCGCGAGGTGCTGGACTCGGTCGAGTTTCGTATGCCCGAGGTCCCGATGGTAAGCGCCGTGGACGGCAGCGTTCTGGAGACAGCGGAGGCGGTGCGGGAGGCTCTGAAGAGCCAGATGGTAGCGCCCGTCCGGTGGGTAAAGGTGGTCGACACCCTGGCCCGGATGCGGGTCGAGGAGTGGATAGAGCTCGGAGGAGGCGGCGTCCTGACCCGGATGCTCAAGGACTTCGAACTGCCCTCTCTAAAAGGCGTGACCTTCGAGGACCTGCGCGCCCGCCTCTCGCAGCAGGCCAACATCCTGCTCCCCCGCAAGGATGAGGAGACCTCCTGCTAAGGTCTAGAACCTGACGACACTGGGGATGTCCCTCCCTTGTGAACATCTTCTTCGACGTTCAGGGCGGTTGCGCCATAGCCCCTTTTGACGACGACTCCGAGGACCGGAAGCCGTGGAGGCGTTGCGCCGGAAGTACGGTTAACGCTTCCGGCTTCTAACCCTGTTCGCCACGTGGCTCGTAGACGTAGCAGCCCGCGTTCGTCGGGTGGTCTTCTACCAGCGCCTTCGCGCCCACCTTGCGGATAAGCCAGAGGATCAAGAGGTCCCCTCCGGCGGCGAAGGTAAAGAACAGGCCGAAGAGCATTATCCAGCCGTTCCCCGTTGCTATCCCGAGAAGCGAGGGCAGCATCCCCAAGACGAACCCCGGCATCGCCGCCCCGATACGGTACGCCCGTGCCTCTATCGGCTCCTTGCAGTGAGCGTAGGGCGTAAAAGTCTTGACCTGGAACCCGAACTTTATGGTGCTCATCGGCTTCCCTCCGAAGTAGGCCCACGAGAGGCCGTGGATCGCCTCGTGCGCCATGACCCCGAGGGCGACGACGAGGGACCCGATCACGTAGACCACGACAGTGCCAACGACCGGCCTCTCGAAAGTCGACCCGTCGGAGAGGGCATCGTAGCCCCAAAGGTAGACGAAGACCGCGGTGAGCAGGGCCACGAGGGGCAAGATGGCGAAGCTGTAGAGGTTGGCCTTCGCCATCGAGATCGAGAGGTCTCGCCTCTCTCCCAGGTACAAAGCTGCGTCCCGCTTCACGAGCGCCCCTTTCGCCGTAGCCATTGGCTCGCCAAAGAACTTTCCACCACAAATGCAGAGGGCCGGGGAGTGATGCCCCGGCCCTCTAAGAAGCTCGCTTTGTCGTGGTCTCTACCGAGCCGCTTCGGCCTCGGTCTCCTTGCGGGCCTCCTCTTGCGGGACCGCGCCGCCTTCGATCGCGACGATGCCGTCCTCGATGGAGGAGACCGTGCCGTCCATGCTCGACCAGACGCCTATGCTGAAGCCCTCGTCGACGGGTTCCCCGATCTTCTGCTCGAAGGAGACCTCGTCACCCTCGGAGATGAGCGGCGTCGCGGGCTTCAGGAAACGGCCGCCGAGCGGCAGGTCGACACCCGAGACCTTGCCAACCAGGGAGATAAAGCCCTCCTCGGGGAGCTTGGTCTTGATGTCGGCGTACTCCTTGCTCGCGACACCCTTCGGGATAACGAGGAAGCCGTTGGTCGTACGGCGCACGTAAGCGTCGCCGGTGCCGAGCTCCTCGATTCCCATCTCGTTCAGATACGGGCCGCCGTCGATGACGGAGAGCTGGCCCGCCTGAGCCTCTACGTCCACCCCTGCGAGTCTCAGGAGCTCCGTGGCTGAGGAGCCCAGCGGCGCCTCGAACAGCTTGATCTCGACGTCGGGGCCGAAGACCTGGAGGAACTTCGTGGTGACGGGCTTGCCGAGGAAGAGCGCCTTGTAGACGTTCAGAAGCGTCTCGGAGTTGTTGACGATGATGCCGACGTCGAGCGGGAGGCCCGAGCGCTTGGAGCCGTCCGGCATGTCTACCCGGCGAGGCACCTTCGTGTCGGTGGCGTGCTTGATTAGGGTCTTCTCTTCGCCCAAAGCGTACTTGTCCGGCACATAGCGGACATCGTAGATGCCGTCGGCCTGCTCGGCGTAGTTCGAGAACCACTCCTGGTCCTTGTAGTGGACGCCCATGGAGATCTGCTCGATCCCGAAGACCGTCTTCATCCCATCGAAGAGCTGGAGAAACTCGTCGAAGTACTCCCGGTGGACCAGCTTATCAGCCCAGTAGCCCGGCTCACTCTCGGTGCAGTTGACGATCATGTGCGGCTGCGGGTTCTTGTACTTGAAGTACGTCGGGAAACCGCCGCCCCCCGCGCCCACGATGCCGGCCTGGCGCATGATCTCGACCGCATCTTCCCTGCTCAACGCCTTGACCTCGTCAAGCGTGCGCTTCTTTAGCTCTACCAAAGTTAGTCACCCTCCGTAAGAGTAGTCCGACAAGGTGCTTTGCGGTTACAAATACCGCATGATCTTTTGAGAAAGTATATCCGTTGCTGCTTTGTGTTGCTAGTGTCAGATGTCCCATCTGGTAGACTTCAAAAACGATGAAGTTGTCGAGACGCACCTCAAACATCTTGCTGACGGCGGGCATCTTCGTGCTCTTCTCCTATGTGACGCGCGCCTTCACCTGGTACGCAAATGATCTCCAGTCGCAGCCAGGTTACCTACCCTACATCCACCTGGTCCTCATCCTCGTCATGCTCGCCATAGGCGGCTACCTCACCTATCTTGGCATAAAGGGTCGCAGGGCCGCCCAGCGTACACCTTAGCGGTCCATATTCTCCGGAGAACGCCGAAACAGCCCGGCGATAGCCGAAGGTCCATCCGACCAGAACAAGACACCAAGATCTTCGACCTCCTTCCTCTCGCCTGACCTCGCGGCACTCAGGACGAGTAGCAAGGCGACCAGGATCACGCCCGTCCGCCCTGCGAAGTTCACGTCCGGCGAGGCCGCCAGCACGGTGAGGGCCGGCGCAACGTACATCGAGAGGAGCAGAAGAGCCACGTCGGCTAGCTCGTCCACAACGCCCTTCTGAAGACCGGCTTGGGGCTGGCGAGGAGATGTTCACCCAACGCCGAGGGTTGGTGCAGGCTCACCCCTACTACATCCGCGTCTCGGAGTCCGCGACCCTACCACTCGACGGTTCTGTAGAGTACGCCGGCCACGAAGAGCACCGGCACGGCACAGGATCTGGCCGCTGCCGCCCCCGTATATGCGCTCCGCAGTCTCCCCATACGCCCCGTTACCTTAGGCTCCGAGGCATCGAACTCCGGCGCAGGAAGGCCTTAGAGGGCTTCGGGGAGGGTGCCGGTCTCGACGACGGGATAGTTTGGGACGGAGCGTCTCAGGAGATGGAGGACCCTCTCGTCGTCGCCCTCGCGGGCGAGGAGGGCCATCTCTTCGGCGGCTTCGAGGAGATCGGTGGAGGGCGGGTGCTTTGGGATGAGGCGAAAGACCATAGGGTGGTCTGTCGGGGCGCGGCGCTCGGACTCCTCAAAGAGCGTCTCGTGCAGCTTCTCGCCGGGCCGCAGGCCCGTGTACATTATCTTCACGTCCTTGGCGCCCATCACCTCGATCATCTTGTGGGCTAGGTCCATTATCCGTACGGGACGTCCCATCTCCAGGATGTAGATGCCGTATTCCTCGGTCATGGCGCCAGTCTGGAGGATCAGGGAGACCGCCTCCGGTATGATCATGAAGTAGCGCGTCATCTCCGGGTGGGTGACCGTGATCGGGCCGCCGGCCTCTATCTGCCTCCTGAACGTCGGCACCACGCTCCCCCGGCTCCCCAGCACGTTCCCGAAGCGAACCGAGACGTACAGGGTCTCCGGGTACTCGTTGGCCGCCGAGCGCACGATCATCTCCGAGAGCCGCTTGGTCGCCCCCATGACGTTGGCCGGGCTTACTGCCTTGTCGGTCGAGACGTTAATGAACTTCTCAACTCCGTACTCCCCGGCCGCGCGCGCAACGCTCAAGGTGCCGCCGACGTTGTTGTAGACAGCCTCGGAGGCGTGTACTTCCATGAGTGGGACGTGCTTGTATGCGGCGGCGTGAAAGACCAGATGTGGCCGCAACCGGGAGAAGAGGGTGTGCATCTTCTCCGTGTTCGTCACGTCTCCCACCGAGAGCTCGGCATGCGCGTAGCCCTCGCGGCCAAGCTCCTCGTTCAGGTAGTAGAGGGCGCTCTCGTCGCGGTCGAGGAGGACCAGACGGGCGGGGCCCAGGCGGGAGATCTGCCGGCTAAGCTCGCTCCCGATGCTGCCTCCCGCACCCGTCACGAGGACGCGTTTGCCGTTTACGAACTCGGCCAGGGCGTCGAGGTCTATCTCCACGGGCTGCCTGCCCAGGAGGTCCTGTATCTGGAGCTCGCGCAGCCGGACAGCCTCCTGCCCCAGGAACTCCGTCAGCTTCGGGACAACCTTGACCTCAGCCTCCGTCTTTATGCACTCGCGCCAGACGAGATCTATCTCCTCCGAGGACGCCTCGGGGAGGGCTATGAGGACCTGGTCAACCCCCTGCTCTTCGACCAGCCGCTCGATGTCCTCGACTCCACCCAGGACCGGGACGCCCTCTATCTGCTCGCCGCGCAGCCTCAGGTCCTCGTCGACGAAACCGACGGGTTCGAGGTCCGCGTCGGGCGTCCGCCAGAGTTGCCTGGCGAGTTGTACCCCCGCCTCCCCGGCGCCGACGATGAGGGCCCGGTCCCTCCCCTCCACCTCACGCAGAGAGCGCTCGTAGAACACCCGCGGGTAGAGTCGCACCGCCACGAGTTGCACGTAGGCCAGCACCGACCCGATCAGGATGACCCCCAGCGGGACGGGGTTGGAACTCAGTGCCCCGAAGCCGTCGGGACCTATCGCGAAGTCCACCACCAGCAGGACGCCCGTCGCGATGAAGGTCGCACTCGCGACGCGCACCCCCTGGTACACCCCGGTGTAACGTAGGACGTTCTTGTAGACACCACTCTCGAAAAGGAGCAACACGAAGACTACCGTCGCCGGCACCGCGAACGGCCAGAAGCTGTCCCACCAACCCTCTGGCACCGATCCGTCGAACCGGAAGAGCAGCGCTACCACGAAAGACTCGAGGATTATCAGGGCGTCCACGAGCATGGCCGCCGTCCGCCGCACACCCGCAGACGAGAAGTTCACGAGACTCCGCAACCGCTCGAAAACGCCCCCCGTCTCCCCCCAGCTTCTCAATCTCATGGCGCCGTATTCTACCCGGTATCCGCCAATAGTCTAGCGGGAACCTAGCGGTAGTCCTGCTCCCTGGCGATGCGGGGCAAGAACGCCATAAAGAGGCAGCAACCCAGGATCAGGGCGCCTCCGATGGAGAGTCCGAGCGGCGTACCCCCGGCGGCGAGGAGGGCCGCGAGCCCCGAGAGGGCGGAGAGACCCAGGTAGACGTTGGTTACCTGGCGGTGTTTGGCCGGGTCGGGCGTAATTCTCTGGTAGATGTGCTCGCGGTGTGCCGAAAATACGTTCTTGCGCGCCCGCGCCCTCCTCACGAGCGTGTAGGCCGTGTCGAACAGGAACGGTGTAAATACCGCCGCCGCCACCACAAAGGCCAACAGTGCCCCGAGCTCCGGCCCCCCAACGGGCGTCGTATACAGCGCAGTCGCCCCGAGGAAGAATCCGGCGAAGTGACTCCCCGAGTCGCCGAGGAAGATGCGAGCAGGGCTCACGTTCCACATCATGAACCCCGCGACGGCCGCCGCCAGAGCCGGTAGCCCGGTGCCCGTTACACCCGCCGCGCCGACCAGTGCCGCAAGGAATAAAGCGTTCAGTATCGCCGTCCCGCCCGCGATGCCGTCTATCCCGTCCATGAAGTTGTACGCGTTCACCACCGCGACGATCCAGACCACCCCGAAGAGCAGCGCAAGCGGCCAGAGCGATCCCGCGGCCACCTGCATCGGGGACGGCACTAGGAACAGGAAGGCGAAGGCAACGGCCGCCTGCCCGGCCGCCTTCATCCAGAACCGCAGGTCCACGACGTCGTCGAGTACGCCCAAGAGCCCCGCGAAGGTCGCCGCCACAAGCAAGAGAAGCCCGCCCTCGAAGAAGGGCGCCGCCGCCCAGACCCCGGCGATCACGGCGAGTCCACCGAGCCTCGGGGTGGGAACCTCGTGTGAGCTGCGGGCGTTCGGCACGTCGAGCAGGTCCCGCCCGATGGCGAACCGCACCAATGCCGGGACCAGCGCTAGCGCCACAAGGAACGCCACCCCGACCGCCCCCGCGACAGCAACGCTCACGCCTACCGGACCATCCCGATCTCGCGCAGCCTCCCGGCCTCCTCCGCTATGCCCTCCTCGAAGGAGCGGGGTGCGTAACCTAGCTCCTCCCGCGCCTTCTCGTAAGGGTAGGCCTTGTCCTCACGCAGCCGCAAGACCTGCTCACTCTTTACGGGTAGCGGTATCTTTAGCCTCTCCGCCCCCAACAGTCCCTTGCGCACCGGTTCGGCCGGTATCTTGACTATACGCACCTTCTTATCCAGAGCACTCGCCGCCGCGCGGACGAGGTCCACGTAGCGGAGGGACCGCTTACCAGGGAGATCGTAGATCTGGCCTTCCGTCCCCTGCTGCGTAAGTGCGGCGTACATGCCGCGTGCCAGGTCTTCATAGTAGACCGGCTGCCAGAGGTTCTCTCCGTTACCAAAGAGTGGGAAGACGGGGGAGCGATCCAGGAAGCGCAGGAGTTTGTGCATGTTGTGGTCGAGCTCGGAGCCGTAGATCATACTCGGACGCACTACCGTCCACCGGGCGTTACTCTCCCTCAGGAGCGCCTCGTTGGTCAGCCGCGGCGCCGAACGGAACTCGAACCTCGAATGTGCGCTCGTGCTGCTCACCGCGACCAGTCGCTCGACCCCGGCCCGCCTCATCGCCTCTAAGACCTGCGGCGCGTACCCTATCCCCGCGATGTGTACGAAGGCGTCCACGCCCCGGAGCGCCTTCTCCATCGAGCTTGCATCCCCAGCGTCCCCATAGCAGAGTTCGAAGCCTTTCAGGCGCTCGGTGCGGCTCGTGGGGCGGATGAGGCAGCGAGCCTCGTGCTCGCCGGACTCACGCAGCAAGCGCAGGAAGCCCTGCCCGAGGAGGCCCGTCCCGCCGGAGACGAGGAGCTTCACGGCCTACCAGTCCAGAAGCGGCCTGCGGCCGATGTTGCCGAAGATGTAGCGGATCACCTTATCCGAGACGTGCGGGTCAACGTACCCCTCCGGCATCTCCCACTCAAAGCCCGTCTCCGTCACCAGACTCACAGCCTTGACGATGCGGTCCGCGTCGCCGGGGCCGGCGAGCACGTTGCTCCCGCACTCGACCGTCTCGGGCCGCTCGGTCGTATCCCGGATGGTTACCGCCGGGACTCGGAAGATGCAGCACTCCTCCTGCACCGTCCCCGAGTCGGTAAGCACGCAGAAGGCGTTCTCCTCCAGCTTCACGAAGTCAAAGAGGTCGAACGGCGCGGAGAGGATGACGCGTTCGTCTATCTCGAGCCCGGAGGCTTCGATCTTCTGCCGCGTCCGCGGGTGTACGCTCCACACCACGGGCGAGTCGTAGTCCCGCGCCAGCCGGTTCAGCGCCGAGACGATCCCGGCCAACCGCTCCGGCACGTCCACGTTCTCGGCCCGATGCGCCGTGACCAGGAAGTAGCGCCCCGCTTCGAGCCCGAGCCGATCGAGGATGCCGCTTCCCTCGATCTCCGGCTTGTAGTGCTCAAGAACCTCGAAGATGGGGTTGCCGGAGACCAGGATACGCTCTTTGTCTATGCCTTCGTTGAGCAAATTCTGGCGGCTGTTCGGGACGTAAGGGAGGAGCCAGGAGCTCGTGTGGTCGATGATCTTGCGATTGCGCTCCTCGGGAACGCGGGGGTCGAAGCAGCGGTTGCCGGCCTCCATGTGGAAGACGGGCACGTTCGCCCGCTCGGCGGCCATGGCGGAGAGCCCACTGTAGGTGTCGCCCAGGATCAAGCACGCGTCCGGCTCTACCTCGGCGACCCACTTCTCGGCCCCTTCGAGTATCCTGCCGACCTGCTTGAAGGTGCTCGGGGAGCGGGAATCGAGATAGACGTCGGGGTCGCGTATCTTCATGTTCTCGAAGAAGACGCGATCGAGCTCCGGGGCATAGTTCTGGCCCGTGTGGAGCAGGGTATGGTCGGTCAGCCTGTCGAGCTTATCGATGACAAGGCTGAGACGGATGATCTCCGGCCGCGTGCCGAGTATGGTCAGGACCTTCAAAGTAGCCTCCTAGACCGGCTGTCCGACCTTCTCGATAAAGCCGGAGTCCTTCAGGAGTTCGACGACCTCCTCAAAGGCCATCATCTCAGAGTGCGAGGAGTACTCGCCGTCGAGAGCAGGCTCCTCGACAGGGCGGTTCGAGATCTCCGGGAGGATCGAGGTAATCGCGTAGTAGCTCTCGCGGAAGGTGCCGGCACGCTCGATGGTGCGGGCCGACTCCTCGAAAGAGACCATAAGCTCGTGGACCTTCTCGCCGGGCCGGATGCCTATCTCCTCCACCTTTATGTCCTTCTCACCGATCATGGCGCGGGCCACGTCCTCCATGCGCACGGCGGGCAGGTGCGGGACGAGGATCTCTCCGCGCTTGGAGTGGAGCAGGGAATCGAAGACCACGTCCACTGCCTGCTCTAGAGTGATGAGGAATCTCGTCATCTCTCTGGTGGTGAGTGTTACAGGGCCACCGTGCCTGATCTGATCTCGAAAAAACGGTAGCGCCGAACCCCTCGAAGAGACCACGTTCCCGTACCGTACGCAGGTGAAGTCAACGTCCTTTTGGCCGATGTTCCCCTCCAACAGCACCCGCTCCTGAAGGGCCTTTGTCATCCCCATGGCATTGACCGGCTTGCAGGCCTTGTCGGTCGAGATGCCGACGACCTTCTCGACGGGCGTGTCGTTAGAGCGAATGGCACGGACGAGGTTGTTTGCCCCCTCTATGTTGGTGCGGACGGCCTCGTAAGGGAAGTACTCGCACGAGGGGACCTGCTTCAAGGCGGCGGCGTGGAAGATGACCTCCGCGTTCCTCACCGCGGGTACCAAGGCCTGGTAGTCGCGAACGTCGCCAAGACGGAACTCCAGGAGCTCCTCGAAGTTGTGGTAGAAGATGTCGTTGGTGGCGGCGCGCTCGTTCTTCCAGTCGGCCTTCATCTGGTGATGCTTGCCTTCGTCGCGCGAGAAGACCGTTACGCTCGCCGGGTTACCCAGGTCCCCACTCAGGATGCGCCGCACGAGCGGTTTACCCAGGGAGCCCGTGCCTCCCGTAACCATGACCCTCTTACCTTCGAGAACCTTCTCTATCAAACCTTCTCTCCCTGCCACTGGCGCACCTCGGCGCCCAACTCTTCCAACATTTCGTCCCAATTCGGCGCACTATATCCGGTGATATTTTCGAACGCGACCGGGATCAAACTTCGGTCTATCTTCACGGCGTCGTCCGGTACGATGGTTATATCATCCCGGCCCAAGACCTCGGCGAACCGCACAAGCAGGTCGTACTTATTGATCGGCTCGGAGGCAACCTGCCACACCCCAGAGAGGTGCGGATGTTCGACCAGCACACTTTCTATCACACGACTCATCTCGGCGGTCGTGAGCCCGGTATAGATAGCCCTGGTAAAACCCCGGATCTCCCCCTTCTGCGCCAGAAACCACTCGATAAGCCCCGTCTTGCGCGCGAGCTCCAGCCCGATGATGGAGGTTCTGAGCGTGACGCAGCCCGGCTCCGAGACCTCGCCCAGAAGCTTCGTCCTGCCGTAGAGGTCCTCGGCGTCGGCGATGTCCTCCTCGGTATAACTACCCCTGCGGCCCGAGAAGACGCAGTCGGTGCTCACATGTACGAGACGGGCACCAACTGCTTTGCACAGGACGGCCAGGCGATGTGGGAGGAGGGAGTTGATCTCCAAACTCGGTATCGCCTCCTTCGCGGCGCCGCGCTGCTTTACGATTCCGACCGCGTTCACAACAGCCTCCGGCCGGAAGTCACCGGCGACCTCCAGGAGCCGCTCCGTATCCCCCACCTCCACCCCGGTGTAGGAGTTCTCCGGGGTGAAGAGCCCGTACTGCTCGTAAGCCGGTAGCCCGCGGCGCAGGGTGACCTTCGTCTCGTGGTGGTCTTGCAGGTGCAAGAGGAGGCGGTGACCGAGCATGCCGTCGCCGCCCAGGATCAGGATGCGCACCTAACCTTTACCTCCTATCAACTCTTCCATCCAACCCTCCAACCTGTCCAGCAACTTCTCGCGCTCGAAGTGCTCCTCGAAGTACGCCCGGCCTCGCCTACCCATTTCCTCCCGCTCCTTTGGCAGCATCTCGTACAGCCTCAGCACCGCTCCGGCAAGCGCGTTCGCGTCCTCGGCGGGGGCAACGAGCCCGGTTCCAGACTCTTTTATCACTCGCGCCCCCTCGCCGTCGAGCGCGGCCACTACGGGCCGGCCGCAGGCAAGGTACGACTGTAGCTTGCCGGGGATGGTGAGGGAGAAGATGGGATCGCGCTTCAGTGTCACCAGCAGAGCGTCGGCGAGCGCGAAGTAGCGCGGCATTCTCTCCATCGGCCGCTTGCCCAGCAGGTGTACACGGTCCTCTAGCCGCAACTCCCGAACGCGGTCCTCGACCCACTTACGCCGCCGCCCGTCACCTATTATGACCCACTGGATCCCGTGTCGATCCCTCAGCCTCTCCGCCGCCGCCAGGATAGTCTCGAAGCTCTGGGCGGCCCCCACGTTGCCGGCGAAGACCACGCGGAAGCCCTCGGGCATCTCGCTCCTCTCCGGCGCGTTATCCCCGACCTCGACCGGCTCGTAGAGTGCCTCGGCCCACTGGGGCCAGTAGTGGACCTTCTTCTCTCTGGCGCTCAAAGCCTCTACGCGAGGCACGAACCCCCTGGAGGTCACCAGGATACGGTCACACCCCCGGTAGATGAACCGTACCAGCCGCTCCACGCCGCGGAGCACCCGTTTCGACCGAACTGCCCCCGCGGCGGAGAGGCTTTCGGGCCAGAGATCCTGCACCCAGAACATGATAGGCGCCTTTTTGGCCTTCTTCATGACAAGCGCCGGCAGCCCGACCGTTATGGGCGAAGGTTCGTAGACGAAGATCACATCGAACCTCCCCCGGCAGAGGAGCGGGCCGAGCAAGCCCGCGAACAGCACGAACGACAGGTAGTTGAGGGCCAGCATCCTCCCGCTCCCGCTCCCGCGCGGAACCAGCGGTACCCGTACCACCTCCGCCCCCCCCGCGTACCTCTCGCGCACCGGCCGGAGAAAGCCGTATCCGGCGAAGAGAGAACCGCCCGGGTAGTTCGGCTTGCCGGTCAGCACGGTGACCTCGTGCCCACGGTCCAACAGCCCCTGCACGAGGTCGTTGATCCGGAAAGCCTCCGGCCAGAAGTACTGCGAAACGACGAGTATCCTCAAAGGGTGCGGCCCTCTAGGCCTTTACGGAGGAAATCTTCTCGACGGAGATGGGGTCCGAGACCATCCAGGAATAGTACCTCTTCAGGTTCTTCGGGATGTCCGTGTCGGGCGAGACGCCCAGGATCTCGCGCAGGCGCGTCGCGTCGGCGGTGCAGTGCCTGACGTCGCCCGGACGCGGCGGGCCATGCAACACCTCGAAGTCTTCTCCCGTGACG
>CADCVG010000089.1 GCA_902806075.1 uncultured Rubrobacteraceae bacterium | reverse complement strand
TCCGAGGAGAGTACCCCGCGCGTGGGCGCCTGTGGAGGAGAGCATCGGCGGTCAGGCCAGGGCAAGCGTGGGCCGCTCCTCACAAGGAGGGCCCTCACAAGGAGGTAGCAGATGGCAGAAGGTAACGAAGCCGCGACGAAGACACCAGTGCTCTCAGACTGGCTCGGGTACTGGGTCTTCATCTCTTACATGGCCGGACCGAACCTGGACAACGACGAACCCACCAAGCCGATCAGGGACCAGCCAGAGGCCGTGACCGCCTCATTCCTCCTGGAGGACTACGGGAATTTGGGGATCGAGGTGAAGCGGAACCCGGCGGACCCTACCATCTTCATGTCCTGGGGGGCGGTCATGTATATCCAGGGTCCACCACCGGAGGTTAGGGACCAAATCGACAAAGAGACAGCAAAACAGGCGCAGGCAGGAAAGAAGCGCAAGTAACCAAACCACGGACAGCGTACCGGGACGGAGCGCGGGCTCTTCCAACAAATCACCTACGAGCCCCGGAGCCCCCGGCCGGGGTTCCGCTTGCCCGGCGACTAGCCGAGCGTCAAGGGTCGCAAGTATCGCCGGTGAGCTCGTAGAGACGGACTTCACCTGCGCGTACTCCTTGAGGGATTCGAGACCGTTCTCCAGCCCAATCCCGATCATCTTACGCCGAAGGGTGTGTTGAAGGAGAGGGTCCGGTAGGCATTGATCTAGACGGTCTCCGCTTTGAGGGCGTGGCAACCTGGTGGGCCCTGCGGATGTCTCCGGTCCAGACGTCGGCCGCGAGTCCGTAGCTAGCTTCGTTAGCCTGCCGGATCCTCTCCCCCCTCCTCCTCGAAGGGAACCACCCAGAGTACCGGGCCGAAGGTCTCCTACCGCGCTATCCGCGTCCCGTTGTCCACCTCCGTGAAGATGGTCGGCTCTACGAAGTAGCCGTCCTTTAGCCTCTCTTCTTGCGGCCGCCTCCCTCCACAAACCAGCGTTGCCCCCTCTTACTGGCCACTCTCGATTTAGAGGCTGCGCGGATAGGCTCGCTACTTTTCATATTTGCCGATTCTCCGAATGATCAAATCGGCGTCTCATCGACCATTGGCACTTTCGATACCCGCCTATCCGCGCAAGCTCTTAGCCTCCTCGCCCGAGAATATGCAATTGTAATCAACGCGAGTTGACCAGAACGAACTCCGCAGAATCTTCCAGCGCGCTCTCCCGAGCATCGTCTTGAGCCTCCCTACGGAGACAGGGACGTTCTACACGAAGTGTTGGCGCAGGCGCTTCTGTTCACGGTCAACCGAATAAGCCTGAACTCCTGGCCGCGCGGTCCCCTTGGGACGGAGGTCTCGTCGAGCAGTCCTGACCGGAAGGCGTTCTACTCGAACTCCCGACAAAACTCCTACCTTGACCCGCGCTCATTCTGCCTGCTAACATCAAGGCTCCAACACCTTTGGGGAAGGATCTACGTGCCCGAGAAAGCTCGGATGACACGGTACCAACGGCCGGACGCCGCGTCCGTGATCCTGCAGTGACGGATAGCTCGAATGATACCGTGCTGGAAGGGACGCGACTCGTAACGCTGGCCCAAAACGTGCCGGGTCCCGCCGCTGCTGCTCGGATGCGCTCTCTAGGGGCGTCGGTCGTCAAGATCGAACCACCCGCCGGAGACCCCCTGGAGGGAGCTAACCCAGCCTGGTACGAGCATCTCGCAACAGGCCAGGAGGTGGTCAGGCTCGACCTCAAGGACGCCACCGACCGCGCCCGCCTCGATGACTACCTGGCGAACGCCGACGTGCTCCTGACCTCCAGCCGTCCCAGCGCCCTGCGGCGGCTCGGACTTGGCCCGGAGAAGCTGTACCAGGCATACCCACGCCTCTGCGTAGTCGCCATCGTCGGGTACCCGACCCCGCGCGTGGACGAGCCCGGCCACGACCTCACTTATCTCGCAGAGGGGGGCCTACTCTCCCCACCCGAGATGCCCCGTACCCTGCTCGCCGACCTCGCCGGGGCCGAACGCGCCGTCTCGGCGACGCTCGCGCTACTCCTGAGCCGGGAGAGGGGACGCGGCGCGGGCTATGTCGAGGTAGCGCTCTCGGAGGCGGCGGCATCCTTCGCGGAGCCGTGGCGCTTCGGCATCACCAGGCCGGGGGAGCATCTGGGGGGCGGATTCCCGGGCTACAGCTTGTACGAGGCAAAGAGCGGTTGGGTCGCCGTGGCCGCCCTGGAGCCACACTTCTGGGAGAGGCTGCTCGGAGAGCTCGGCCTCGAAAGCACCACGAGTAAGGAAGACCTCGCGGAGGTGCTGCGCCGCGAGACGGCGGAAGAGTGGGAGAGGTGGGCGGCGGAGCGGGACCTTCCCATTGCCGCGCTACGCGATGCGCCCGCCCAAAGCACGACAACAAAGGAGACGTAATGCTAGAAGGACTCAGCCAGGACTACCAGCTGACCATACCGGCCATCCTCAAGCGCGCCGACGAGCTCTACGGGGAGAGGGAGATCGTCACGAGGAGGCCCGATAAGACCTTCCACCGTTACACGTACGCCGACTTCGTCTCGCGCACCAAGAAGCTCACCGTGGCGCTCAAAGGTTTGGGAGTAGAGAGCGGCGATAGGGTCGTGACGCTAGCCTGGAACACCTACCAGCACCTCGAAGCCTACTTCGGCGTGCCCTGCTCGGGCGGGGTGGTGCATACCCTAAACCCCAGGCTGCACGAGGATGATCTCGCCTACATCGTCAACCACGCCGAGGACAAGGTCATGATGGTGGACGAGCCCCTCCTGCCGGTCTTCGAGAAGTTCCGGGAGAACTCGGAGACCATCGAGCACGTCATCGTATTCAACTACGGTGACGAGCCCGTGCCGGATGGCATGATCTCCTACGAAGAGCTACTAGAAGGCGCCGACGAGAACGACTTCGAGTACCCGGAGTTCGACGAGAGGCAGGCGGCGGCGCTGTGCTACACCTCCGGCACCACGGGGCGTCCCAAGGGAGCACTCTACTCGCACCGCGGGGTCGTGCTCCACTCGATGATGTCGGCGATGGGCAATGCCTTCTCCCTCTCGGACAACGATGTCGTGCTGCCGGTGGTGCCGATGTTCCACGTCAACGCCTGGGGCATACCTTACACCGCAACGCTCACGGGCTCCAAGCAGGTCCTGCCGGGGCAGCACCTGGATCCGGCGAGCCTCATCGAGGACTACGAGCAGGAGAAAGTCACCTTCACCGCCGGGGTGCCCACGGTCTTCCTGGCGATGTTGCAGACACTAGACCAGGAGCCCGGCAAGCACGACCTCTCGGCGCTGCACTCCATGGTCATCGGCGGGGCGGCTGCGCCAAAGGGCGTTATAAAAGCGTACAAGGAGCGTCACGGCATCGAAGTCATCCACGCCTGGGGTATGACCGAGATGGATCCCATAGGCAGCGTCGCCCACGTCACCCCGGAGATAAAGGCCCTCCCCGAGGAGGAGCAGCTAGAGTACAAGGCAAAGCAGGGCTACCCGACACCGTTCGTCGAGGTAAGGGCGCGCGGCGACGAGGGGTTCGTGCCGTGGGACGGGGAGACGATGGGAGAGCTCGAGGTTCGGGGACCCTCGATCATCAAGAGCTACTTCAACACCGAAGAGGGCGATGATAAGTTCTCCGAGGGCGGCTGGTTCAGGACCGGCGACATCGTCACCATAGACAAGTACGGGTTCATCAAGATCACCGACCGCGACAAAGACCTCGTCAAGTCGGGGGGAGAGTGGATCAGCTCCGTCGAGCTGGAGAACGCCCTCATGGCCCACCCTGCCGTCGCCCAGGCAGCCGTGATCGCCATCCCCCACGAGAAGTGGGACGAGCGTCCTCTGGCGGTCATAGTCCTCAAAGAGGGCGAGAGCGTGACCGCCGACGACCTCAGAGAGCACCTGGAGAGCGACTTCGCCAAGTTCTGGCTCCCCGACGCCTACGAGTTCGTCGAGGAGATCCCGCAGACCGCCACCGGCAAGTTCCTCAAGATGAAGCTGCGCGAGCAGTTCCAGGATTACACTCTCGCTTAGGATACGCACCCGCGCAACCACCTCTGAAAGAGGATAGCGATGGCCCTTGCGCGAGAGATCCTGATCCAGAAGGACGTCCCCGCCGGGATGCGCGACGGCACGACCCTCGTGGCCGACGTCTACCGGCCCGCCGGGGACGGCGAGTACCCGGTCCTCCTGACGCGCCAGCCCTACGGCAAGCAACTGCCTACCGTAACGAACTACCTGAACGCCATAAAAGCCGCGCAACACGGTTATATAGTCGCGATCCAGGACGTCAGGGGGCGCTTCGGCTCCGAAGGGGACTGGAACCCGTCTGTCTACGAGTTTGAGGACGGCTACGACTCGGTCGAGTGGGCGGCGAAGCTGCCAGGCTCCAACGGGATGGTCGGCATGTACGGGGCGTCGTACTTCGGGATGACCCAGTGGCAGGCCGCCGTCATGCAACCGCCATCGCTAAAAAGCATGGCGCCGGGGATCACCTGGGGCAACTACCTGAACGGTTCCCAGTTCCGGGGAGGCGTGCGCGAGCTCGGCCTGCGCTTCTACTGGGCCGAGGCGGTCCTCGCCCTCGATACCCTCTTCCGCGAGTACCGGAACGACCGCGATAAGTTCAAGGAGTTGTTGCCCGCCCAGGTACACGCCATAGACCACATCCCGGAGGAGTACGACATCCTGCCCTTGAAGGATCTGCCAGACCCGGGCGGGGTTCTGCCGTACATGTACGCTTCCCTTGAACTCGGGATCACGAGCGACATCTGGCACTATCTGAACATCGACGGCCGCTACGAGAGAGTCGAGGCCCCGACCTTCCACATCGGCTGCTGGTACGACGTCTTTCTCGGCGAGACGCTGCGCCAGTACGAGACGATGAAGGAGATAGCGACCGAGAGGGGTACGAGGCCCCCACGGCTCCTGCTGGGTCCCTGGACGCACGGGACGGTCTTCCAGAGCGTGGTGGGCGACCTGGACTTCGGCCTCGCCTCCTCCGGCTACTTCCTGAACTACAAGGGCGACGTCACCGACTACCATCTCCGCTGGTTCGACGCCACCCTAAAGGGCCGGGAGGAGGCACTCCAAAACCAGCCCCCCGTCGAGGTCTTCGTGATGGGTGAGAACCGCTGGCGCGGCTACGAGGAGTGGCCCGTCCCCGGCTCACGTGAGGAGAGATGGTACCTGCACCCGGGCGGCGTCCTCTCGCGTGAGGAGCCCTCCAACAGCCCGCCCGACGAGTACGACTACGACCCCAAAGACCCCGTTCCGACCATCGGCGGGGCTCTACTCATGCCACAGGTCTACCGCGCCGGACCCAGGGACCAGCGCCCGAACGAGGAGCGCCCGGACGTGCTCGCGTACACGAGCGAGGAGTTAACCGAAGACTACACGGCGATAGGGACAGTCTACGCCACCCTCTATGCGGCCTCATCCGCCCCGGACACGGACTTCGTCGCAAGGCTTGTGGACCTCTATCCGGACGGTCGGGCTATCGGGGTAACGGACGGGATAATCCGGGCGAGCGCCCGTGAGAGCTACCCGGCCCCTGGCGTCATAGAGTCGAAAGAACCTTCCCCCACAACACCAGGCGAGGTCTACGAGTACGTAATAGATATGTGGGCGACCGGCATCGTCTTCGAGGCCGGCCACCGCATCCGGGTGGAGGTAACCTCCAGCTCCTTCCCCCGCTGGGACCGCAACCTGAACACCGGTGAAGATACGAAGGACTCGACCCGTTCGGAGGTGGCTCATCAGCGGATCTTTCACGACCTTGAGCGTCCGAGTAGCATTACCCTCACCGTCGTAGACAGTTAGGAGAAGAGCATGAGAGAGCCCGTGATCCTCGAAGCCGTCCGCACCCCGTTCGCACGGAGACAGGGCGCGTTCCGCGAGGAGCGGCCCGACGCCCTGCTCGCCCGCGTCCTCACGGGTCTCGTCGAGCGCGTCGGCATGGCTCCCGAGAAGATAGAGGACGTAATAAACGGGACCGTCACCCAGGCCGGGGAGCAGGGGGCAAACGTTGGCCGTCTCGCGGTGATGCTCGCGGGCTTCCCCGTCACCGTCCCGGCCGTCACCATCAACCGCATGTGCGGGTCGAGCCAGCAGGCCGTCCACTTCGCCTCACAGGCGGTAGCCGCGGGCGACATCAGCTACGCCATAGGCTCGGGGGTGGAGAGCATGACCCGCGCGCC
>CADCVG010000088.1 GCA_902806075.1 uncultured Rubrobacteraceae bacterium | reverse complement strand
ACTACTCACGGAGCGAAGACCGCTGTGGACGCCTGCCGGTATTTCGGCGCTCTTCTGGCCGGTACGGTGAACGGGGTCGGCAAGGAGGAGCTACTCTCCGAGCGGTACTGCCCGGAGCCCGGGTACTGGGAAGAGAGACCGCTCACGCCGGAGGTGGACGAGGTCGCTGCCGGTTCTTTCAAGCGCAAGGAGCCGCCGGAGATAGAGGGCTCGGGGTACGTGGTACGCTCGCTGGAGGCGGCGCTCTGGGCCTTCTACGGGAGCGACTCGTTCGAGGAGGGATGCCTTCTGGCAGTGAACCTCGGCGACGATGCGGACACGACCGCCGCCGTCTATGGGCAGCTCGCGGGCGCGTTCTACGGGAAGGAGGGGATACCGGAGCGCTGGCTAGCGAAGCTGGTGTATCGGACCCTGATCGAGGACTACGCCGGTAAGCTCTTCAATGCTCGTCCCGACACCGTGTGAGGGGCGATGAACCGACGCGCGGACCCTACGAAATAGCGGCGAACGGTCTGCGCGGGCGCGTGGCGCTTGTAACGGGGGCGGGCCGGCGCCGGGGGATTGGAACGGCGATCTGCCGGGTGCTCGCCGAAAAGGGCGCGGACGTCTTCTTTACCTGCTGGAGTGCCTACGACGACGAGATATTACCTGACGATAGAGACAGGCCGCAGGCTCTGCTTCAGGAGTTGCGCGGCGCGGGCGTCAGGGCGGAGGCGATAGAGCTAGACCTCGCCCTGCCCGATTCTCCGGAACAGTTGCTAGACGCTGCTAAAGAACGGCTGGGGCCGCCTTCGATCCTCGTGAACAACGCCGCCCACTCGACCCGTGACGGATTCGAGGAGTTGGATGCAGCCACCCTCGACGCCCACTATGCGGTCAACCTCCGGGCTACCGCTCTCTTGAGCGTCGGGTTTGCCCGGCGGTTCGAGGGAGGGGCCGGGAGGATCATCAATCTCACGAGCGGCCAGTCGCTCGGACCGATGCCGGGGGAGCTGGCCTACGTTGCAACCAAGGGAGCTATTGAGGCGTTCACCCAGACGCTCGCGGCGGAGGTCGGACATAAGGGGATCACGGTGAACGCCGTCAACCCCGGCCCGACCGACACGGGCTGGATGCCGGAGGGGCTGAAGCGGGAGCTGTCATCGAAGTTCCCGGCGGGCCGTGTAGGCCAGCCAGAGGACGCCGCAAAGATCGTGGCGTTCCTCGCGGGAGAGGAGTCGGCATGGATCACGGGCCAAGTTATCCACTCCGAGGGCGGGTTCCTCCGCTCCTGAGCCCGCGCTTCCGGGAGCTGTGCGTTACCATATGCGGACCATGAAACCCTCCGAAAAGTTCCCCAAGAGCCGCTCGAAGCTCTTACGCGGCCCGGCGAGGATGCTGTTCGATGGCAGGCAGGACGAGCTTCACGCCTACGTTCGGGGACCGCTCTACCCCCGGACTATCCTCTACGCGCTCCTGGCCCTGTTCGGTATCTCGGCCATGCTCACTATGGACTGGTTCGGCCTGCTGCTCCTCAACTCCGAAGGTGTCATTGGACAGTTCGGCGCCCTCAACGTCCTTCGTGTGACCGCTGTTTTGATGAGCGGTATCGCCGTCTCCTCTATCCTCCTCGTCCCTCACTACAAGCGTCTCTACACTTACACCTCCGACGAGAACGTCTTCTTCACCCTGACCTTTACCCTCTCCTTCCTCCTCGGCAGTCCCTGCGCCCTCGTTGGGATCTTCGGCTAGAAGCGTAGATGCTATGAGGATGGAAAGGATCGACCACTTCGTCCTTACGGTTCAGGATATCGAAGTAACTTGCGGCTTCTACTCGCGCGTACTCGGGATGGAGGTCGAGGAGTTCGGGGGCGGGCGGAAAGCTCTCAGGTTCGGGGAGCAGAAGATCAACCTGCACGAGGCTGGCAATGAGTTCGAACCGAAGGCCCGAAAACCCGTACCGGGTTCGGCTGACTTCTGCCTCATAACCGATGTCTCACTCGAAGGCGTGACGGAGCACCTGGCCTCGTGCGGGGTCGAGGTTATCGAAGGACCCGTCGAGCGTACCGGGGCGATGGGGCCAATGGAGTCCGTTTACTTCCGGGACCCGGACGGGAACCTCGTCGAGGTCGCCAGCTACTCTACCCGTTAGATCTCGGGCACGATATAAACCGGACTACGTGTTCGTCTTGCCTTCCAGCCCCCGCTTGAGGGCGTCCCAGGCGAGTGTAGCGCATCGGATGCGGTTAGGGGTCTGGACGATCCCCTTGAGCGCCGCGAGGTCTCCCAGGTCCTCTCTCTCCTCCGTGCGCATCATCTCCAGGAAGGCTTCGATCTCCTTTTCGACCTCCTCGCGGCTCTTGCCCGGGAGGCGCTCGGCGAGCATGGAAGCGGATGCCTGGGAGATCGAGCAACCGCGTCCTGTAAAGGCAACCTCGTCGAGGTTGCCGTCCCGCAGGCTGGCGTAGACCGTCACCTCGTCGCCACAGAGGGGGTTGTTTAAGTGCTCCTCGAGGTCGGCGTTCTCCAGCTTGCCCCGATTGCGGGGGCGCTGGTAGTGGTCGAGGACTATCTCCTTGTAGAAGTCCTGAATCATGACAGAGATTGTATCAGCCAGAGTGTTCTCTACGACCGGCTCCGCGACGCCTAACTGAGCAGGCCGTGGCGGTGGTGCCACTCCTCCAGAGACTCGTCCGGGAACTCGGGGAAGTGGCGCTCGTCGGCGTCCTCGGGGATCTCGGACCATGGTGGCGCATAGTTCAACATCATGCGAACCTTCTCCGGGGGCTTCGGGAGCGGGGTGTCAACCCCCGAGGCGAAGGGGTGAACGAGCTCCGGCCAGCGGGGGTTGAAGACCCAGAGCGCGCTCGCGCACACGCCGCAGGAGTGCCACTCGGCCGGGCTCGGGTCGTGCTCGTCGTTTATTCGCGCCCGGTACACCGAGACGTGCTCCTGCCCCTCGACCTCGAGGGTCTCCGAGAGAGCACCGAGGTTGATCGCGTATCCCCCGCTGCCAGCCGTCTTGCGGCAGATGCTGCAGTAGCAGAGCAGGTACGGGTACGGCGACGGTGACTCGACCCTGAACCTTACCGATTTGCAGTGGCAAGAACCTTCGAGCAGCATGCTGTTACCTCCCGCGGCCCCGCCTGCCCCCGACCTTGACGCGCTTTTCGTTGAGGGCTACGTATACAATGTCGTCTTCGACCTTCAGCTCGTGGGTGGGCACGGCTTTTACGGCGGGGAGGGTGAGGGCCTTGCCGGTCTTTACGTCGAACTTCGCGCCGTGGAGTGGACATTTGATCTGCCCGCCCTCCAGCCCGCCCTCGCTGAGGTGGGCGAAGGCGTGGGTGCAGATGTCCTCGAAGGCGTAGAGCTCACCATCCACGTTGCACAGGGCTACCGGCCGGCCCTCGACCTGGTACTGCTTTACCTCGCCAGGGGCGACCTCGTTCGCCTTCGCCAACTCGTGGAACTCTGGCATCTCTTTAGGCGGCGCGCTCATCGAAGCCCGCGCCGATCTTGCCCTCAATTGCCCGGTCTAGCTTCTCCTTGAGGCCTTTGAGGGGTACGCGGCTGGTGATCTCACCAAAGAACCCGAACACCACGAGCTTCTCGGCCTCCCGGCGCGGTATCCCGCGGCTCATCAGGTAGAAGAGCTCCGTCTCGTCCACCTGCCCCGTAGTAGATCCGTGCGAGCACTTCACGTCGTCGGCCAGTATCTCCAGGCGCGGCAGGCTCACCGCGAACGCCTCGTCAGTCCCGAGAATAACGTTCCTGTTCGTCTGATAGGCGTCCGTCTTCTGCGCCCCCGGCTCGACCCGGATGAGCCCGGAGAATACCGTGAGCGACTCGTCGCGCAGAGCGCCCTTGTATACGAGGTCCGAGTGGGCGTTAGGCGAGATGTGGTCCTGCAAGGTGTGATGGTCTATGACCTGATTCGAGTCTGCGAAGTACAGCCCGAGCATCTCTGAATCGCTCCCGGGTGCCGTGAGCCCCGCTTCTATGTTCGTACGACTGAGCTGGGAACCCAAAGAGACGACGAGGCTGTTGATCGTGGCATCCTTCTCCGTGAAGGAGCGAATAGTGTTGAAGTGGAGCACGTTGCGCTCCCAGTTCTGCAAGGAGACGTAGCGCAGGTTCGCGCCCTCACCGACGAAGAGCTCCACCGCCCCGTTGCTGAACGCGGGGTCCTCATCGTCAGCCGAGGCGTATTCGTCTATGTACGTGACCGACGCGCCCTCCTCGACGACGACGAGGGTGCGCGGCATGATCGAGCCGACCACGTCGAGCCATCTATAACTCTGGATCGGAACCTCTACCTGGACACCGCGTGGTACGTACAGGAAAGACCCCCCGGAGAACGCCGCCGCCGAGAGAGCCGCGAACTTGTCGTAGTCTGCCGGCACGAGCTTGAAGAGCTTCTCCCGCACGATCTCCTCGTGCTCGACGAGCGCCGTATGCAGGTCGGTAAAGACGACGCCCTTGCGCGAAAGCTCCTCATCGATACGCGAGTAAGCCGTCTCGGAGTTGTGTTGTACCAGCAGAGCGGAGTTCTCTTCGCCCTCCTCTATAAGCCTCTGGACGGCCTCGGGTAGGTCGTCCTCGCTAGAGACGTCCGGGCTCGGGGCATAGGGTAGGAAGTCTTCTATCCTGACATCAGAGATGTCCGTGTAGCGCCACGCCTCGTCGCGCAGGCCAGGCATCGGTAGCCTCTCAAAGGCGCGCCACGCATCGAGACGTTTCTCGGCGAGCCACGCCGGTTCTCCCTTAAAACGGCTTAACTCCTCGACCACCTCGGCGCTGATGCCCTTGCTCTTTAATATCTCCGGTACGTCCTGCTGCTGCATGTATACCTCGTCTCTCGAAAAAAGGGGCGGGCTCTCCTGGAGAGCCCGCCCCACCAAACCTGCACTAAGTTCTACAGATTACGGGTATTTAGCCGACCGAGCCTTCCATCTCAAGCTGGATCAGGCGGTTCAACTCGATGGCGTACTCCAGCGGAAGCTCCTTGGCGATCGGCTCGATGAAGCCGTTGACGACCATCGCCATGGCCTCCTCCTCCGAGAGCCCGCGGCTCATCAGATAGAAGAGCTGGTCCTCGCCGACCTTCGAGACCGTCGCCTCGTGCTCGGTGTTGACCTTCTTCTCCTCGATCTCGATGTACGGGTACGTATCCGTCCGCGCGTTCTCGTCCAGCAAGAGCGCGTCGCACTCCACCCGGCTCTTGGAGTTCTCCGCACCCTCGTGCACCTTCAAGAGGCCGCGGTACGTCGAGCGCCCGGTCCCCTTGGAGATGGACTTGGAGGTGATGAGGCTGGAGGTGTTGGGTGCTGCGTGGACGATCTTGCCGCCCGCGTCCTGGTGCTGCCCGTCACCCGCGTATGCGACCGAGAGGATCTCACCGCGCGCTCCCTCGCCCGTGAGGTAGACCGCCGGGTACTTCATCGTGAGCTTGGAACCGAGGTTTCCGTCCACCCACTCCACGGTGGCGTTCTCCTCGGCTACGGCCCGCTTGGTCACCAGGTTGTAGGTATTGTGCGACCAGTTCTGGATCGTCGAGTACCGGATACGCGCGTTCGGCTTCGCTATAAGCTCGACGACCGCCGAGTGGAGCGAGTTCGAGGTGTACGTCGGGGCGGTGCAGCCCTCAATGTAATGAACGTACGAGCCTTCGTCGGCGATGATGAGCGTACGCTCGAACTGGCCCATGTTCTCCGCGTTGATCCGGAAGTACGCCTGCAACGGGATGTCGATGTGGACCCCCGGCGGGACGTATACGAAAGATCCACCGGACCAAACAGCGCTATTCAAAGCCGAAAACTTGTTGTCATCGGCCGGGATTATGGTCCCGAAGTACTCGCGCACGAGGTCTTCGTGCTCGCGCAGGCCGCTGTCCATATCCATGAACACGACGCCGGCTTTGTCCCACTCCTCCTTGAGGCTGTGGTAGACGACCTCCGACTCGTACTGCGCGCCGACGCCGGCGAGCGAATCGCGCTCGGCTTGCGGGATGCCTAGCTTCTCGAAGGTGTTCTTGATGTCGTCCGGAACGTCGTCCCAGGTGCGGCCCTGGTTCTCCATCGGCCGGATGTAGTAGTAGATCTCATCGAAGTCCAACTCGTTCAGGTTGCCACCCCACTGCGGGGTCGGCTTCGAGAAGAACGACTCGAGCGCCTTGAGCCTGTACTCCAGCATCCACTCCGGCTCGTTCTTGTGCTTGGAGATCATGGCGACGATCTCCGGGTCGATACCCTTCCTCGGGGTCTTGAAGAAGTACTCCTCCGGATCGCGGAAGCCGAATTTGTACTCGTCGAGCCCGAGCTCCTGGATCGTCCTGTCTTCAGGCATTTGCTACTCCTCCTGTAACTTTGACGTCTCTTCAGGCGACGGAGCCAAACTCCTGCCGCACCCAGTCGTAACCCTTATCCTCCAGCGTGAGAGCGAGCTCCTTGCCGCCCGAGGTGACGATCCGCCCATTCAACATGACATGGACGTGATCTGGCTCAATATACCGCAGTATCCTGTTGTAATGCGTGATAACTACCGCACTGAACTCTGGACCTCGAAGCTCGTTGACGCCCTTCGAAACGACCTGCAAAGCGTCGATGTCCAACCCCGAATCGGTCTCGTCCATGATCGCGAGCCTGGGCTCCAGCATGAGCATCTGAAGGATCTCGTTGCGCTTCTTCTCGCCACCCGAGAAGCCCTCGTTCAGATACCTCTCGGCGAACCTGGGGTCCATCTCCATGACGCGCATCTTCTCCTGCAAGAGCTTGTACATCTCCATGACGGAGAGCTCCTCTTCGCGCACAGCGTTGACGGCGGTCCGCAGGAAGTTGGCGACGCTTACACCCGGCACCTCGCTCGGGTACTGGAAGGCGAGGAACATCCCAAGCCTGGCCCGCTCGTCGGCCTCTAACTCCATGACGTCCTGCCCGCGGAAGGTGATGCTACCGCCGGTGACCTCATAGCGCGGATGGCCCATGAGAACGTTCGAGAGCGTGCTCTTGCCGGATCCGTTAGGACCCATGATCGCGTGGATCTCACCCTCACCGACCTCGAGGTTCAAACCCCTCAAGATCTCGTTCCCGTCGATCTCCGCGTGTAAGTTATCTATCTTTAGCATCCAACCCCTACCGTAATACTGTGAGACTTTGCTACTCTAACCACACTCAATGATAGCACAAACCCTCGCCAACACCGTGAAACCAGAAACAGTAACTTCTCCTGAAATCTCCGAAAACAAGCTTATTTATGGGGATTATGACAGAATACATATATGAGAGATTCTACATGCGAACGGTTCGCAAAGAGATCTCAGGAGAGGACGCTTGTAACACTGACGTGGCCCCAGGGAACGATTTATTGACAATCGTTCCCAATAACCCATTATAATGCCGATAGGATGGCCGACTCTCCTGCGTGTAATGGGACGTCCTTTTTGGCGTTGCGGGAGAGGTAGCCGAGGGCCAGCGTGCGGCCGTGTAGGGGTAGGGGGACACTGCGTAACCCCTGAGAGGATTTTTGGGGAGTTTTTTCGGAAGGGTAACTGGTGGGTTCACTGAGGGCGCTCGTCAAGCCTCCGGTTCGTACTCGCGTATCCTGTCCGATTCCACGATCCATAGCCGCCCCGCCAGCTCCTTCTGCTCCAACCCTTTGAGCAGAACCTGGACGTGCTAGTGAAGGATGTCCAGCTTGATGGGATGCGGGGACCTCAATACCGCGATGCTTGCGAACCGTGCCGGAGGGAAGCGGGAGAACGTTCGCAAAGTCCAGGGCCAGCGTGACCAGGAACCGTCCCTCCGCGCGACAGAGCTCCAATAGATCGGGTCCAGGGTGCCGCCGAGGTCCTGCTCGAAGACGGTGGCAACTTCATGACCGGCTTTCCGGAAGAGGTCGAGGGCCTTTCTTCCGAGATTTTCGTCGAGTTTGACCCTCAAGCGGGGCGTTGTTCCAGCGGGATCTCTACGAACCGTTCCCAGCTCATCTCCGCCCCGTAAGCTATGCAGGCGAGCACGTCCTCCCTGGAAAGCTGCGGGTACTGTTCCAGCACCTCCTCGGCGGAGAGATCGGAGGCCAGGAGATCTAGGATCAAGGACACCCAGATACGGTGGCCCCGGATGCAGGGCTTGCCGAAGCATACTTTGGGGTTTGTGGAGATCCTGCTTAACAGCTCTTCGCGTTCCACTCTCTCGCTACCCGCTTGCCCCCGAAACAGAGATGATAGCGTCGCCAGCACAAAGCGGTCCATGGAGGTCTGCCTTACGGGACAGGTAGCCGAGGGCGAAGGTTTGCCGCCCGTTCACGGGCAGGGGCGCGACGCTGGTGATCCTGCCGACTGTCTTGACCTCCTGGGTTATCTCCGTGCCGGGGGAGATGGGAGAGCCCTCGACCACGAGACGGTGGAGCGTCTTGTTCGGGTGGCCGCGGTAGTGCATCCTCGCAACGGTCTCCTGGCCGGGGTAGCAGCCCTTCTTGAAGCTAACGGCGCGGTCGAGGATGCCGGTCTCGCCGGGGAAGTTCTCGGGGGTGATGTCCGCGCCAAAGCGGGGGATGCCCGCCTCGATGCGGGCGGTCTCGTAGGCGTCCGGACTGGCGGGAGTGGCCCCGAGGCCGAGGAGGTGATCCCTCGCGGCATCGAGGATGCTTGACGGTCCGATCAGGTCGAGGCCCGCTACCGGTACGGCGACGCCGGCGACGAGCAGGGGCGTGCCCCTGACCTCCAGTTCCTGCGACTCGTGCTCGGCGAGTTGAAGATCACCGAGGAACTCCGCCGCGCGAGGACCGTAGAGGCCGAGGACGCCCCAGGGCTCGTCACCTTCGGAGAGGTCTTCGACCCTGACGCGGGAGAAGGGGGCGTAGCGGCCCAGGATCTCCTTCGCGGCCGCAGCGCCTTCGGGCTCGGTGTCCACGAGGACGTCTCCGTCGGCCTTTAGGACGCGCAGGTCTGTCTGGACGCGTCCTTTGGGGTTCAGGAGCGCGGCGTAGACGCCGAGATTCTCGTTTTTGGGTACCTCGTTGGTAAGGATGGCGCCCAGCATCCCAACCGGGTCCTTACCGGAGAGCCGGAGTACGGTCCTGCCGGGGTGGTCTATTAGTGCGGCGCCCTCTTTCAGGGCATCGTAACCGGCTTCGGCATTGATCCGTACTCGCGTGTTTCCTTTGTCGTTCATATGGACATTCTAAGCCATAGATTCGATAAACGAGGAGGTTCGCAGGATGGCGAAGGTAGTCGTATTGGACGTCGATGGGACGTTGATGGATACCAATTACCTGCATACGGAGGCATGGGCGCGGGCGTTCGAGCAGGTGGATAGCCGGGCGTCGCGGATAGATATACACAAGCAGATCGGCAAGGGATCTGACAAGCTGGTTCCGCTCTTCGTCGAAGGCGAGGAGGCTCAACAGAAGGCCAACGAGTTGCACGGTGAGATCTATATGGAGACGCAGGAGCACGGCTTCCCGCTTCCGGGTGCGAAGGAGCTAATAGCCTCGCTGGTCGAGCGGGGCTACGACGTCTGGTTCGTCACCAGCGCCAAGGACGAGGAGCTAGAGCACCACATGGAGATGCTGGAGGCCGAAGGCAAGATCTCCGGCGTCGTCAACTCTAGCGACGTAGAGGAGTCCAAACCCGCCCCCGACATCTTCGAGGAGGCGCTGCGCCGTGCCGGGTCCTCCCCCGAGGAGACCGTCTCCGTCGGCGACTCTATCTGGGACGTCGAGGCAGCGAGCAAGGCCGGCGTGCGTACCGTCGCCGTACTCTCCGGCGGGGCATTCGACGAGAAAGACCTGCGCGAGGCAGGCGCGGTCGAGGTCTACGAGAACTGCGCCGCCCTGCTTGAGTCGAGCTTCCCGGAGTAACACGCTTAAAGGTGAATTGACGCCGCCGTTTTTGTATACTGCCGGACGCAGTCGAAGGTGGGTTACGGTCACGAAGGCCGCCCGTTGGACTAGGGCGGCGCTTTCTTGATACGGCCCGTAAAAGAGAAAGGTGGGCTCGAGTATGCCCCAGGGTACGGTCAAGTGGTTCAACGACGAGAAAGGCTACGGCTTTATCTCCCCGGATGAGGGGGGCGAGGATCTCTTCGTACACCACACCGGGATAGCCGGCAGCGGGTTCAAGTCCCTCGACGAGGGGGCAAAGGTCTCCTACGAGGCGACCCGCGGCAAGAAAGGCATGCAGGCGGAGAACGTTACCCCCGCCTGATAAATAGCCTGAACGGTAGCATGGGGCCGGGGTCTTCCCGGCCCTTTTCTGTTTCTTACTGAATGCTTCTGAAGGCGGCGCGGGCGTCCGAGTAGACGCGTGGTAGAGAGAAACCGGCCTCTCCGGCGAGCCGGGCAGCGTCTGCATACTCGGGTGCCGCGACGAAGTCCTCCCCGTTGAGGCTCCCGATCTTCACTCTGCAACTACCATATGGCAGCTTGACCTCTACGATGCGCCGTTCGGCGACCGTGCGTCCCACGCGATGATGGCGTACCCCCAGGGTCCCGGTCTCACGCATTAGTAGATGGGCGAGACCTTCACGGTGGGTGCTCTTCACAAGGGCGCAGACCTTGTACGCGCCGCGGCCTTTCTTCATAACTATGGGCTCCAGCCAGGCGTCCAGAGCGCCGGAGGAGAGCAGCTTCTCGACCGCCGCGCCGAGGATCTCGCCCGGCGCGTCGTCCACGTTGGCCTCCAGTAGCTCCACGTCGCCGGACTTACCATCTAGCTCACCGACCACGGCCCGCAGGAGGTTCGGGGCGCGCCGCAGCGTGGCCCTGCCGGCCCCGTAACCGATAGCGCGGGGCGTCATGGGAGGAGCGGCCTCGGTAAATTCTCCTCCCGTAAGGCTCGCCATAAGGGCCGCGCCGGTCGGGGTCGTCGTCTCGATAGACTCTTCGGTCCAGCGCAGACGCGAGCCCTTTAGTATCTCCAACGTCGCGGGACCGGGAACGGGGAGGGGACCGTGGGCGGAGGCGACGACGCCGCTCCCCATCGGTAAGGGACCGCAGCTCACGGTCTCCACGCCGAGTAGTTCGAGCGCCACGCAACTCCCCACGACGTCGACGATGGAATCCACCGCCCCGACCTCGTGGAAAGTGACCTCCTCCAGCGGATGCCCATGCACCGCCCCCTCGGCCTCGGCTAGGAGCTGGAAGGCCGCAATGGCCCTCCGCATAGCCCGCTCCGGGAGGCTGGCGCTCTCCACTAGCCGCCGAACGTCAGCAAAAGTGCGGTGGACGTGCTGCTCGGGGTGCTCGACGGTTACGCGGAGCGCCCGCACGCCGCTGACCTCTACGTCCTCCGCGCGGAGCACGAACGATACGTCCAACGCTTTCAGTTGGCGGGAGACCTCTTCGAGAGGAGCGCCCGCCGCGGCCAGAGCCGCGAGGGTCATGTCGCCGGCGGCTCCGCCGACGGGTTGGAAGTGTACGTGGTGGGGGGGGAGTCTGGGCGCCCTAGCCCCGGACGCTGGTGATCTTGCGGACCATAAACAGGGTCGTGGCGAGGAGGACGGAGAAGAGGACGAGGGGGCGAGGGTCGCTCCTCACCGCGTCGGTGAGGGGGGCGGTGTCCCCGTTTTCGCCGACCTTGCGAGCCAACTCGAACTGGCTCTTGGCCGAGTCGACGAGCTCTTGCTGTTTAGCCCTGAGGTTCGCCTTGACCCGCTCCACGGCGTCCTGAATGCGTTGCCTGATCGTACGCTTTACCTGCTCGGCGACGACCTGGGGCTCGATGTGCTTGCGAAGGTCCGTCATATCCGGAGACATGCGGGTCCGGATCTCGAACATCTCCCGTTCTATACGCTCTGGTCTCTCGCTCATGGTCTAAGCTGCCCCTTCAACCAATCTATGTTCTGTCGGAGGGCGCCCAGCGTCCGCTCGGGCCTGGGGTTCAGCGTACGCAACCTCCCCGCTCCTATACCGGCAAGAGTACCTCCGATTACCAGCAGTATAACAGTGACAATCCCCGCGGCGGCCCACAAGGGGAAGCCTGCGTACCACATGATGTACATTCCGGTCAGCAAGAAGAAGACCAGGAACAGAAGCATGAACACCGCTCCGACCGCCAGAAGACCCACGGCGATGCCAGCCTTCTTGCCGACCGGGGTGAGCTCCGCGCGGGCCAGCTCGACCTGCTTGTTGACGAGCTCCTGCAACTGGGGCCGGAGAGTGTCCAATATCTCTTTGATACTCCGGTCGGAGACCGGTGGACCCTCCCTCAACTCTCTAGAGAATCTCTCTACGCGTTCCTGTTGCTGCGCCATGAGCCTGCCCTTCCTCTTAACCCCGGGATACCCGCTATCATAGTACCCTTACCTCTACGTCCATAATCTTCTCCTATACCTAAGATAGCATAAAGCACTTGTAGTGTTGTACTGGTGTACTATAGACAATCGTGCCCGGCGCTTCCTGTCCGGGGAGAGGACGAGCGGTCGGGAGGAGATCTGGAACTCTACAGGGCTTTGAAGATTGGGGCCGGCGACGTCGTGGCCTTTGTGGGGGCCGGGGGCAAATCTAGTGCAATCCTCCAGGTAGCCCGCGAGCTTAGAGAGGCGGAGATACCGGTCCTCGTCGCCCCGACCACGAAGATGTCCCTGAGCGAGGCCGAAAGAGTAGGCTCCGTCCTGGTCTCCGAAGATATGGAAGAGTTGAGCGCGGAGGTCACGGAGATCCTTACCAGCGAAGGAGTCGCCGTCGCCGGGAGCACCATGCTCTCGAAGAGGCGGATAGGGGGTGTCGAGCCCGCGTGGGTACCGGCCCTGGTTCCTGGCCACGGGGTGACGCTTGTGGAGGCTGACGGGTCCCGCCGGCGCCCCATAAAGGGTACCGCGTCGCACGAGCCGCTCCTCCCCGAGGGTGCGACGCTCGTGGTCGCCGTGGCTGGCCTGCGGGCTCTGGGCGAGCCCGTGGACGAGGAGCACGTCCACCGCCCGGAGGTCTTTTCGGAGATCACCGGAGTAGGGCCGGGCCACACCATAGACGCTCCGGCCTTCGCCCGGGCGCTCCTCGCCGGGCTTCGCAATGCCCCGGAGAATGCCCGGCGCGCAGCCCTTTTGGCCGACGTCGAGCCCGGCCCGAGCATGGCGCGCGCCTCCGTGGTCGCCCGAGAACTCTGGCGGGATGGCGTGCGCGATGTAATCCTGAGCTCTCTGCCCGAAGAATCACCGGGCCGAGTCTGGGTTTTGTAGCGGTCAGTCCAGGATTATCGGCGGGACTTGCGACCTGGCGGTGGCGTTTCTCGCGCGTGGGAGGTGAGCGTACCCCTCTGTATCTGGCCTTGGTTTTACTGGGGCTTCGCGTCCTCTCGCCACGGGGTCCTCGGCGAGAACTTTCAATCTGAGTGGGGTATCGGGGTCAGGGACATTGCGCGCTAGAATAGAGGGTGATAGCCAACTGTCGTAAAGAGGTAGGAGGAGTCATGGACGTGGCCCAGAGGTTCGAAGGTCTCGAAGAAGAAGTCCGGGAGAGCTTCGGGGAGGACATAGTCTCCCTGAGGCGTGAGATCCACCGGGAGCCCGAGCTGGGCTTCGACACCAAAAAGACTGCCGAGAAGGTGCTCGCCGCTCTCGACGGTCTTCCGCTCGAGATCCAGACCGGCGTCGCCCAGAACGGCATCGTCGCCACCCTCAAGGGTGGAGGTGAAGGCCCGACGGTCGCCCTGCGCGCCGACATGGACGCACTACCGATCCACGAGGAGACGGAGCTCCCGTTCGCTTCGGAGACCGACGGGAAGATGCACGCCTGCGGCCACGACGGGCACACGAGCATGCTCGTCGGCGCGGCCCGCGCCCTCTGCCAGGATCACCTTCGCGAGCGGCTAAACGGCACCGTAAAGTTCGTCTTCCAGCCCGCCGAGGAGGGCGGTGGTGGCGGCCGGGTCATGGTCGAAGAGGGGGTCGCCGAGGGTGTTGACTCGATCTTCGCGCTGCATCTGTGGCCCGGGCTGGAGTTCGGGAAGGCCGCGACGAAGGCCGGGCCGATAATGGCCGCCGCCGATGCGTTCGAGATGACCATCAAGGGCAAGGGCGGCCACGGCGCCATGCCGCACATGACCGCCGACGCCGTCGCCATCGCCGCCCAGGTCGTGACGGCGCTGCAGACGGTCGTCGCGCGCGAGGTGAACCCGGTCGAGCCCGCGGTGCTAACCGTCGGAGAGATAGAGGCCGGCACCGCCTTCAACATCATCCCGGAGACGGCTCGCCTCGGTGGCACCGTCCGAACCGTGGATGCCGACCTGCGTAAAAGGATGCCGGAGCGCATCGAGGAGCTTGCGCAGGGCGTAGCGCGCGGTATGCGTGGCGACGCCGAGTTGAACTACCGCTTCTCCTACCCTGTCACCCGCAACGACGCCGGGTCCGCGAAGCTCGCCCTCAACGTGGCTGGGGAGCTCTTCGGTGAGGACCGCGCCGTTGAGGTAGAGCACCCCTCGATGGGCGGCGAGGACTTCGCGTTCTTTCTGGAGGAACTGCCCGGTGCGTACGTCTGGCTCGGCGTCGGGGACGTCTCGGGGCTGCACACTCCGCGGTTCGCCTTCGACGAGGAGATATTGTCGCAAGGCGCGGCGCTGCTCGCTGCACTGGCGCTGGAGTCGCTGTCGGGGTAACTACTCTATTCCCCTGGCGGGTTGATGAGGAGTTGTGCTGCCTCCTCGAAGCCGGTCAGGAGCAGCAAGATCAGGAGCACAGCACCTAGAGGGACTAGCGTCGCGGCGACAGCGCGCCGCCAGCTTATAAAGAGCACCTCTTTGACGGCTACGGTTGCGACGTAGAGGCCGTAGGGGACGGCTATGAGGGGGGCGAAAGGGATCCAGAGCACCACGCATATCGCCGACGCGTAACCCAAGCCGCGGAAGACGGGGCCGAACTTGCGGCGCGAGGGTGCGCCGTCGAGGACGGTGAGAACTAAGGCCGCGAGACCCGCGACGAGCAGGGGACCCAGGATAAGCGCCACGACGAGGCCGGGGAGCGCAGCGTTGACGAGGCCGTAGTTAAACTCGAAGTTCCAGACCTCCCGCAAGAGCTCGTCGAGGAGCAGGTTTATATAGAGCACGACGGAGGCGAAGAGCGTCGGTCTCACTAGGCCGCCGTCCGGGTCGAGCCTGCCGAAGAAGTGGCCCGGCGCGAGCCAGACCTCGCGCACCACGTCCCGGAAACTCTCGGACGAGTAGAAGCCCGTAGAGGGTCCGCCGCGTCCGCGCATCACGCTACTGTGCTTCCTGCTCGTCGTAGCGGACGATCTCGCCGACGCGGGTCTCGAGGTCGAGGTTCTTGACGTCTTCGGAGGGGAGACGGACATCTATGCTGCCCGTCTCTACGAGGACGCTCCCGCTGCCGGAGAAGCGCCCCGAGAGAGCGACGTCGCCAGACTCGACGCGAGCTTCGAGGAAGCCGATCACCGCGTCTTCGATATCTACGTCGCCGGATCCAACGGCGATCTCCGCGCTCCCGGTCTCGGTACTCAAACCCTCGACTGAGACGTCCCCCTGAGCCGCCTCTATGGAGATGGAGCCCTGGATGTCCTCCAGGCTTACGTCGCCGCTCTCGCTGCGGACCGCCACGTCGCCGTCGAGGCCCGAGACCTCCACGTCCCCCGCCTCCGATTCGACCTCGACCGTGCTCCCCGGCGGGACTTCGAGATCGTAGTCCACGCCGGTACTGCCGCCGCCACCCGAGGAGATCTCCACCTCCGCCTCGTTCGAGACCTCTACGGGAACCTCGGCGGCGTTCTCTTTAGCCGAGGTGGGGTTGAACCCGCGAGCGTACCTCCTCGCGGAGATCTCCACGGTCTCCAACCCCGCGACGCCCTGAACACGCACCTTGCCCCGCCCGTTCGTTACATGCACCACGGGCTCCGCCCCCGACTCGACCGATTCTTCGAAGACCTCCGTGCCGCCGGCCCGATCCCCGTACGAGAACCACAGGAGCACCCCGCCGCCGACCAGCGCCACCAGCAGTAAGCCGAAGACCACAGGCGCAACGGAACTCCTCCTCTCCCTTGCCGGAGCCTCTCTATCAAGGGGCGTGACGGGACGGCCGCTGCGCCTCTCGTTCTCTGGTCTAAAGCTCACCTACGAGCTTCTCGATCTCGAGCACGGAGAGTGGCACCATCGAGAGGCTCGCCCCTGCCTCGACTGGCTTTGGCATGGCCTCCGGGTCCCCGGCCACCTCACCGCGAACACCGACCGGGATACCCTTCTCCCTCGCGATCTCACGAACGAGGGCCGGGACCGCCGGGTGTATGGCGCCCATAGGTGTGGCGCGAGCCTTTCGGCGGCTCGTATGACTGCGGCCTCCAGGAGGGAGAGCCCCCTCCTGGGCGTGCTCTCTGGTGGGAGAGGACTCCCGTGGTCTGTACGCGAAGATGGAGCTTACGGCCAGACCGGGGACGGCGATGCCGACGAGCTTCACGGTCCTATGCGACCGTAGACGTCTTCGAGACGGATGATGTCGTCCTCGTCGAACTCGCCGAAGGAGACCTCGAGTATCCTGACCGGCTGATCGCCGTCGCAGGAGAGGCGGTGGACCGTCTCCCTCGGGATGTAGAGCTTCTCTCCGGGGACGGGGGAGAGGACCTGCTCGCCAAGCTCGACGCGCGCGCCGGGGTCGAGGGCGACCCAGAGTTCGTCGCGGTGGTGGTGGTACTGGCGTGAGAGCGTACCGCCCGGCTCGACGGTGATGATCTTGACTGTGCAGGGTAGGTTGTGCGTGTACTGCTCGAACCTGCCCCACGGCTTCTCTACTTTTAGAGAAGGCGGTCTATCGCCCAAAAACGTCTCCTCACTCATGCCGGACCAGTTTAAACTATTCACGATCCTTTTGGGAGCCTCATCACCCAAGCCCCCCGCCCACAGACGAATGCTGTGACCGCCTCTGCCTCCTAGTCGGGACCTTCCGCCAGCCCTCGACCGCGCCTGGAACCATTTTGTCCATCGGGCTCCTGGCGTTCTTTGTCTTCTGTCTTTCTTCAGCTTTACCCCGGAGTCGAATGCCTGGCCTCTCTCGCGGCCCGGCATTCTCCTCTCCCTGACCAATGTGGCTGTCTTACCCTGGCTCGCTCTACTCGCGCCGGGATGGACATCGCAGCTAGAATGGTTGCTACCCCCCACCGGGGGTTGTTTGCTGATGGCTCTACAGGAGGATGAGCGCATACCGAAGCTCGAAGATGCAGGGCGTTCGAGGTCGAGGAGGGACGCGAGACCGGGCGGGGCGAGAGCTTCTGCACGGCCCCGGTCATCGTGGGCGGGGATAGCTGCGATGACCGGGGCTGACGGTAGCGGGCCAACCGCAGGACGCGTGAAGTTACGAGGAGCGCGCCAGGTTACTAAATCTCAGTCTATGTTGAGCGGGTCCGGATAACCGTAGTGTTCGTGGGCGGCGCGGCTGGTCTCGTTGTCGGGCACTTCCTCCGAATCGAACTCCGGGGAGGTCTGGATCACGTCCCCGGCCTGCTCGACCTCGACCCCTTCGTCGGTCACGTTTGTTACCGCGTCTACGGGTATCAAGAAGCTGCGCTCGCTGCCTGAGACTTTCAGGAGGTGTACTGACGAAGCGTCTTTGTAGACGTACAGGTCCTCGACCGTGCCGATCTCTTCGCCATTCTTGTCAAGGACCTTGCGCCCCTTGACGTCCTGCCACTGCTCGTCGAGCTCGCCCTCGAAGTCGTCCAGCTTGACGAGCCTCTGGTCCCCACCATCTCCTTGAGCCACGCGTGGTCCCCTTCCATGTCGGAGTATGCTCTCCAACTTTATCTCTGGTTCTGGCAGAGATCAAACACGCCTTGCGCTGGTGGGCGCGAGGCGCGAGACTACCGGCATGACCAGAGAAGAGCTAGAAGAGCGGGTGGACGAGATACTGCTCAAGCGAACCCGCGGCGAGAAGCTTACCAGGCAGGAGGAGAAGATCCTGGCATACGGTTACTACGCCGCCCGCAACCGGTCTGCGGCGGTGCGGGTGAGGGTCCGGAGAGAGACCTGAACCCCCAGCGAGCGAGAGTCCTACCTTTCCGCTTCGGGTACTGCCCTCGGAAACGGTAGAGAATGGGATACCCTACTCGCCGCGGCTGTCCACGGCCAGCCCGCCGTCCTTACCGGAGCGAGGCAGGTCCGCCGGGTCCCGCCGGGGACAGATCGAGCCGTTACGGGACGCAGGGCGGAGGCGGGTCACTCTGGGCGTGTGCCGCACTCTACCGGGGGGCGCCGTTCACCTGTGAGACCGGTGTTGGTGCGAGAGGAGCCGTAGCCCCGTGAACGCCGTCCGTTGGGAGGCGTTTGGGGCCGTGCTGGCGGGCGTGGCATGGTTGGCATCGTTCGCAGTAAGTTCGGAAGTCCTGGGCTCGCCATCCTACGTCGTCGAGGGGACCTTCACGGTCGCCTTGTTGGGGACGTTGGTGGGGCTGGTGGCCCTCCACACCCGTCAGTCGAGAAGCTATGGGGCGTTGGGTCTGGGGGGCTTTCTGGCGGCGGCCGCCGGGACCGCGCTCGTGCTGTTGAACGTCCTGCTTATTAGCCTGGGCAGACGGAACCTGCTGGACCTGCTGCTAGGTCTGGGGTTCTTGGGGATGCTCGTCGGGTTCGTGGTCCTGGGCGTTGCCACTATTCGGGGTAAGGTGCTACCGGGCTGGTGCGGCGTGGCGCTCATCGTTGCCCTGCCCGTCGCGGCGGCACTGGGCGACTACGGCGGCGGGATAGTACTTGGGCTCCTCTGGCTGGCGTTGGGCTACGCTCTATGGTCCGGGGAGGTGGGGAGCTTCCGATAGTCCTACCCGGTAAGCCCCGCCAGGGCCCCCTGCGCCCTATCCAGGAGATCGCCGGCGGTGTAGCTGATCCTCCTCCAAATAGAGGCCTCCTCGTAGCCTTCCTGGGCCACGAGCGGGCTCGTCCCGATGCTCTCTCCGTCTACAGAGACTTCGACCTCGCCCAGCTCGTCGCCGGCATCGGCGGAGGAGGGAAGCTCTTCACGAGTGGTCACCTCGCGCTCCACCTCGGAGTCGGCGTTTACGAGGCCTACCACCTCGTCGGTAGCCGCGAGCTCCACGGACTCATCCGGGCGGTAGGGCGGAGCGACCTCCCCATAGACCTCCTCCGGGCTCACCAGCATATCGCGGTCGTAGCTCCCGAAGGCGTACTCCAGCAGTGCCTCGGAGGCCGCGTAACGGTCTTCGGCATTCATTACAACGGCTATATAGGACTCGTCGTCCGAGCTGGCGGAGGAGACGAGCACGGCGCCCGCCTCGTCAGAGGTGCCGGTCTTCACGCCGGTGGTCGGTGGGTAGGTCCCGAGCAGGGTGTTGGTGTTGACCAGCTGTATCTCCCTGTCCTGGGTGGTGATGGTTGTCTGTATCGTGTCTACCGTCTCGGCGAAGAACGGGTACTCCATGGCGACTTGCGCGATGGTGGCGAGGTCGCGGGCGCTCGAGTATTGTCCCTCTGCGTCTATACCCGCCGGGTTCTCGAAGAGGGTGTTCGAGAGGCCCATCTCCGAGGCCTCCTCGTTCATCCTCGCCATGAACTGCTCGGTGCTGCCGCCACCCAGGGTTTCGGAGAGGGCGTAGACCGCGTCGATCCCCGAGGGTATCAGGACCGCTTGAAGGATCTCCTCCATGCTGACCTGGTCGTACGGGTAGAGCCCCACGTTGCTATACGGGGGCATAGCGTAGGAGGCGGCCTCCGGCGAGACCACCACCTCCTGGCTCAGGTCCACCCCGTCCTCCAGCGCCACCAGGGCCGCCATCATCTTGGTCGTCGAAGCCATCGGAAGCGGCTCGTCCGGGTTCTCGCCCTCCAGATACTTGCCGGTCTCGGCATCTATAAGCGCCCACGACTCGGCCTCGATCTCCGGCGGCGCCTGCGCGGAAGAGACCGCCGCTCCTCCTTGTTGGGCCCCGGCGGGATCCAGCACCGCCCCCGACACCAGCGCGAGCGCTACAAGGATCAGGGCCGCAAAAGTCTTGATAGGATTGTATTCTAGTCGCATATTCCTCTTATCCTCTATTGCACACGAGTGGGAGCACACTCCGCGTCGCTAATTACGCTGCCGATAGTATCAGGAACGCCGCCGATACTATCAGATAATCGGCCGAAGGCGGACCGGGTATGAGCGTTGGATTTCGGGATAAAAGACAACGTAGAATCGGCAATGAAGCTTGAAAAAACGCACTTTTGCAGTATAATACCTTGGTTGGGGAGAACGAAGCCAAGCCATTTCCAACTGACGCGCAGAGCCCATTGTACGCCCGAATGCGGGACACACGCTGAGATCGTGCGCGATTACGTCGATTATAAAACGTTGAACGGAGGTAGCGGGTTGAAGACCGTAGAGAACAGTGCCAGGAAGCGGACGGAGCGAGAGACGGAGACGCCGGAGTTGCTAGCGAAGTACCTTTCACACATAGGGCAGGGGAAGCTCCTGACACATCAGGAGGAGATAGACCTCTCCGAGAGGGCCAAGGCCGGGGACAAGAAGGCCCGCCAGAGGCTTATAGAGAAGAACCTGAGGCTCGTCGTCTCGGTGGCCAAGAAGTACCGTGGGATGGGGCTGCCTTTCGAGGATCTGATCCAGGAGGGCAACATCGGTCTGATGAAGGCGGTCGAGAAGTTCGACCCGGATAGGGGTTACCGGTTCTCGACTTACGCTACGTGGTGGGTGAGGCAGGCCGTGCAGAGGGCCGTGGCGGACAAGGGGCGCACGATCCGGGTACCCGTGCATATGGGTGAGAAGATCCGGAAGATGGCCCGCGCCTACAACGAGCTCTCAGCGGAGCTAGAACGTGAACCGACAGACGAGGAGGTCGCCGGCCGGATCGGCTGGACGGCCGAGGACGTGCGCGAGGTGAAGGGCGCAATGCCGGATGCTACGAGCCTCAACCAGCCCCTCGGCTCGGACGATGACGCCTCCGAGGTGGGAGCCTTCGTGGAGGATGAGAGGGCTTCGGACACCCCGGGCGAGGTCATGCGCGAGATGGAGACCGAGGGCCTCCAGGCGGCCATCGAGCAACTCCCCGAGCGGCACAAGCGCGTCCTGGTGCGCCGGTATGGCCTCGACAACCGTGATTCGTCCACCCTCGCCGAGCTCAGCGATGAGCTGGACGTCTCGCGGGAGAGGATCCGCCAGCTCCAGCGCGAGGCGGAGCGGATGCTCAAGAGCGGCGAGTATGGACAGCTTCTCGTGGGCGCCGCTGCCTGAAAGTAAACTCACCAAAGCTCCGAGAGGGGTCGCCACTCCGGCGGCCCCTCTTCCTGTGGAGCAGCCGGTGCGATGGCTACGGCTCTTCGCGTAGCGGGCTTACGCCCTGACCCACCTCCGGCGCGAGATCGAAGATCACTCGAACCGTCCCGGGCGCGGGGGCGCGTATTCGCCTCGTCGGCGGGGCCGCGTCTATCGGGGAGGACTCTAACTTTAGGGCGATTGAGCTAGCAGGTTCTCGCCGGGGCCCTTACTCGTAGGTCCGCGTTAGTAGCGGGCGCAGGTCCTCCAGGCGGTCGTAGATCCACCACAGATAGTTGCGTGTCCCGTCCTCGCGCAGCGGGTGCAGTTCCGCATGTTCGGGGTCATCCAGGAACGCCTGGAAGGAGTCGTGGGAGGGCCACTCGACGAGGACCATTGCTCTGCGCGGCTCCACTTCGGGATCTCCTTCCTGGACCCCGCTCAACTGACCCAGCGCCACGACCTTGCCGCCATGCTTGCCCACGGCATCTATCGACCGGCGTGAATACTGCCGGTACGAGTCGTTGTCGGCGAGATCGAACAAGTTAAGGGCGTACACCGCCATCCAAATACCTCCCCACGCATCAACCTCTCAAGAGCAACAGCCTCTCCGCCCGTACCTGTAAACCTGCCGAACCCTACTCCAACGGCAAGGTCCCGAGCCCCTAAGACCTACCCTATCAAAAAGCGAGCCACACGTACGCCGCCGTCAAACCGAAGCCGGTACAGACGAACCCGACGAGTGCAAGCCGGGGGCAGGAGGACCCTATCGAGACCCGTTTGGCTACCCGCGATCAGGCCGGATCTACTCGCCGCATTGGAGGAGTCGTACCGCGGCATCCGTGGAGCGGATCTTTTAAAACAGCCTAGCGCCCGTCGGACGTTTGCTACGTTCGGCTCAGTTTGACCCTGCGGCGGGAAGCTGGTATAAGTGGCTGCTGGGAAAGAGATTCTGTCGTTTGCTCGGTGGTCAACCTCGGCTGGCAGTGTTCCTTCTGGCCTCATCAAGAGCCGGTTGCTCGCGAAGGGTCCTCACTTGAGAAGAGAACAGCAAGGATATGCTATCCGGATTTGGGCGGCAGGGGAGCTTATCTATTGGCGACTCCACGCCCGCCAGTGCGACGACGGAGGCTCACAAAGCGCAAGACAGAATAGGAGGAGAATATGCTCGAGAAGTACACGACGACCGTGGTAGGGGCTCACAGCCTTCCACGCTGGTACGAGGTGCTGGAGAAGCAGGTCGAGGTGGGTGCGCTGACTAAGGAGGACATGGCCGACGCTCAGGCGCGCGCCTCGCAGGCCGCGCTCCTGGACGAGGAGGCGGCCGGGATCGACGTCGTCAACGGTGGTGAGATGCACCGGCGCCAGAACAACCGCCACGCCCCGCCGAACGCGATGCTCAACTTCTTCTGGGCGAAGATGCCCGGCTTCGAGAAGGATCCGAACTCGGAGTACGGCCACGTGACCCGGCCCAAGCCGATCACCCCGAAGGACGAAGGCGTCTTCCATCCGGCGGCCGTCTGCACGAGCAAGATCGAGTACGGCGACATCGGGCTGATCGACGAGTTCAAGTTCGTCACCCGGTACGCCCGCGACCCGGAGAAGGTCAAGATCACCATGACCGGACCGCACATGCTCGCCAAGGTCGCGCACGACGAGTACTACGGCGACCTCAGGGCGATGATGATGGACATCGCCGAGGTGATCAACCAGAACTTCAAGGAGTTGGAGAAGCTGGGCTGCAAGCACCTCCAGCTCGACGAGCCGCTGTTCGCGGTCGGCGGCATCACGCGCGAGGAGGTAGAGGCGGCGATCGAGGCGAACAACGCGGCCTGGGAGGGCATTACCGCTTTCAGATGGGAGCATGTCTGCCAGGGCAACTACGCGGTGGGCGAGGACTACGACGGCCAGATCGGCCACCGCTACTTCGACATCGAGCCCTATCCCACCGAGGAGATCTGCAATCTCGAGGTCGATGCGATCATGAATGAGGGCGACATGACGCCCGAGTACGAGGGTAAGCTGAAGAACCAGCAGCTCGCGGTCGGTGTCGCGGACGTGCAGAACCTCAACGTCGAGACGCCGGAGCAGCTCGCCGAGCAGATGCGCGAGTGGGGAGTGAGCGGCTGGCTCCCGGAGGAGCAGGCGCTCATCACCAGTTCGTGCGGGATGAACCACCTCCCCCGGGATGTCGCTTTCGGCAAGCTGGCGGCGATGGCGGGAGCCAGGGACCTTCTGCGCAGCGTCTAAGCCCTACCTTAACCAACGATCACCGTCTCCCTGGCTGCCCCTCGGCGGTCAGGGAGACGCGCCATTTATGACGCAAGGTCAAGGTGCGAGCAGCAGGGAGCCGAGCTCTCACGCTTGCACCCTTCTCTTGGCGGTCGCGAGAGTACCGGCTGAGGTCCCAGACGGTCCGCTCGAAGCCGGAGTGAGGAGAGAGGGACCTCGAGAAGTACGCGACCTCGGTGTGGGCGCCCACGGCGTTCCACGCTGGTGCGAGGCGCTCGAGAAGCAGGTCGAGGCGGGTACGCTCACGGCTGGGGACATGTCCGGCTCGCAGTTCCACGCTAGCCAGGCGGCGGTCTAGATCAGGAGGCGTCCTGCGTAGATATTGTCGGCAGCGGCGAGATGCATCGGAGGACCAAACAGTCACGCGCCGCCCAACGCTATGCTTGGTCCCTTCTGAAACAAGCTTCCGGGCTTCTCGAATGAGACGAGGATCAAGCCGATAAGACCCCAACGTTACGCATTCCGGCCAGCCTCAACGGGAAGATCGAGTACGGCGACCTCGGGCTGGTGGACGAGTTCCAGACGGTCTCCAGGTTCACCAACCGCGATGTCAGGATCACGACGACCGGCCTGCACATGCTGGCCAGGGTAGCCTACGACGCGCACTACTACGTCACCATCTTAAGGAGCTACAGGAGGCCGGCTGCAAGCGTATCCAGGTCGATGAACCGTGGTTCACTGTCATCGACCGTGACGAGGGCGGACCATCAACCAGGGCTTCGAGGGCATCGCTGGGATGTACAGTGGACCGATATCTGACAGGATAATTACTGATCAGCGACAAATTCCACCAGGGGTATGGATCGGGCACCGTTAATTCGACTTCGGCGGCTATCCGGCGCGCTGATGGTCGAGCATGACTTCGTCGACCGCTATGAGGGCGTGCTAGAGAACTAGTAGCTGGCTGTGGGCGCCGCCGACGCGCAGCAAGAGAGCGTCGAGACGCCCGATCAGACGCTCATTACTAGCTCGTGCGGGAGGTCACCTTCGGTAAGCTCAAAGCGATGGCCGAGTACCTGCTGCGCGGCGACCAGACACTGCCCTGGCCGCTCGTCCATCCAACTGCCACGGCATGCGAACTTGCGGGGAGGATAACCAGGCTCCTCGCAAGGTTGGTCTCGCACGGCAAAGCTACGATGCGTGAGCCGGAATGCCGCACCCCTCCCTGGGCAATCTGGCAAGCTCTACATTGGGGGGCGAGCCTTGCGGTCGCGAGGCTCGCCCGCGCAAACGGGGTTATTGAATAGTACGAAAGGCAGGTTTCGGGATGCGGGATGATTCGGGATATGTTGACCACCGGTCCGGCCGGACCCGAGTGGTGGTCGTCGGCGGTTCTCTGGGCGGCCTCGCGGCGGCCCTCGCCTTGCGGGAGGCCGGGTGCGAGGTGGAGGTCTTCGAGAGGTCCCAGGGAGAGCTCCGGGGTCGCGGCGCGGGGATTGTGGTCCAGCCGGAGCTGTTGCACTTCCTGGAGGAGCGTCGAATCTCGACGAGAGGGACTATAGGCGTCCCGTCGGAGGTGAGGCAGTACCTGGACCGTAACGGTAGCGTGGCTCGTGCGGGGAGCAGCCACCAGCTCATGACCTCGTGGGGCACCGTCTACCGGCAGCTACGGGCGGTGTTCCCCGAGGAACGCTACCACCAGGGGAGCCGGCTGGTGGGCTTTGATCAGGATGAGGGCGGTGTGATCGCCCATTTCGAGGACGGTAGAGAAGAGGAGTGCGACCTGCTCGTGGGA
>CADCVG010000087.1 GCA_902806075.1 uncultured Rubrobacteraceae bacterium | reverse complement strand
ACGGGGCCGCAGCCGAAGACCGCGACCGTGTCTCCGTCCTCGACCTCGGCGATATCCGCGCCGAAGTAGGCGGTCGGGAAGATGTCGGAGATCATGATCGCCTGCTCGTCGGTGACGTTCTCCGGGAGCTTGACCGGCATCACGTTGGCGTAGGCTATGCGAGCGTACTCGGCCTGCAGCCCATCGAACGGCCCCGTGGGCTGCGGCCCGCCGTAGAACGCCGTCCCGGCCTGCGGACCATTGGGGTTAGCGTTATCGCACTGGGCATAAAAACCGTTGCGGCAGAACATGCAGTATCCGCAACCAATGGTCGAGGGGATCACGACCCGGTCTCCGACATTGAGGTTCCTGACCTGGGACCCTACCTCCTCGACGACGCCTACAGCCTCATGGCCCAGGATAGTACCCGGTACCATCCCGGCCAGAGTGCCACGGACCATATGCAGGTCCGTCCCGCAGATGGCGCTCGAAGTTAGACGCACTATCGCGTCGGTCGGCTCCTGTATCTTTGGATCGTCTACGTTGTCGAGCCTTATGTCTCCGACATCGTGAAAGACTACGGCTTTCATCCGTATGCTCCTCTCTTAGATCTCTTTCGGGCAAGAGTAGAGCCCCGCCGCGGCGGGGCTCTACCCAGGATCTTATTCGGCTAACGCAGCCTAGACGCTGCTGGCCTGCTCGGCGTGCTTGCCCTCGGCTATCTCCTCGACGAGCTTGGAGCAGAACGCTGGCAAATCGTCGGGGTTGCGGCTCGTGACTAGCCCCGCATCGGTGACGACCTCCTCGTTCACCCAGTTGCCGCCCGCGTTACGGATATCGGTCTGCAGTGTCGGATAGGAGGTGAGCGTCCTCCCCTTCACGACGTCCGCCTCCACCAGCGTCCACGGACCGTGGCAGATCACGCCGACCGGCTTCTCCTGCTCGAAGAAGGAGCGCACGAAGCTCACCGCCTCCTCGTTGCCGCGAAGGTTGTCTGACCCCACGGTACCGCCCGGTACAATCAGGGCGTCATAGTCCTCCGGGGAGACCTCCGAGAAGGTCTTCTCCACACTAAAAGTCTCACCCGGATTGACGTCGCCGTTCATGGTCTGAGCGTCGCCGGTCTGGATTCCGACTACCTCTACGTTGGCTCCGGCATCCTCGACAGCCTTCTTCGGCTCGGTGAACTCGACCTGCTCGGTGCCCACGGGGGCAAGCAGTATTGCTACCTTGCGTCCCTGCAATTCATTTGCCATGTCAGCCTCCTTTGAAGTAATCTGAGCAGTACTATGATGTTACCCCGAAATCGTCTCTCTAAAACATGTTCCATGTACCAGTAAAGGTATTGTTTGCAGCTAAAATATCCATGCATAATCTCAAAACTTAGCCCACGACCTCTGCGCCGGTGGCGGGCCGGAACTCGTAGAACGCCGGCTCTTCAAAGCCTCTCTCCTCGAACACGTGCCGGACGGAAGAGGCGAGGGCGCCGGTATCTGAAGCGTTGACGAGGGCGACGGCGCACCCGCCGAAGCCCGCGCCCGTGAGCCGGGCGCCCAAGGAGCCGGACTCTCGCGCGGCGTCCACAAAGGCGTCGAGCTCGGTGGTGGAGACCTCGAAGTCGTCGCGCAGTGAGAGGTGCGAGCCGTACATGAGACGGCCGAAGCTCGCGAAGTCTTCTCCGCGCAGCGCCCGGATCGCCTCCAGAACCCGGGCGTTCTCGGAGACTACGTGGCGGGCACGTTTTAGCTCATCGCCGGAGAGACTGTCGAGGTCCTCCTCACGCGCGTCCCGCAACATCTCTACGCCGAGCCTCCGCGCGGCGCTCTCACAGCTCTTGCGGCGATCCTCGTATCCGGTATCGGCGAGGCCGCGCTCCACGCGGGTGTCACAGACCAGGAGGGCGAGGCCCGCTGCTTCGAGCTCAAGCGGTACGGGTTCGCCTTCGAGGGTACGGCAGTCTATGAGGAGGGCTGTGCCGGGGCCGCAGAGGAGAGAGGCGTACTGATCCATAATGCCGCTCGGCACGCCGACGAAGGCGTTCTCGGCCCTCTGGCAGAGGAGCGCCAGATCCTTCCTGGGGGTCCCGAGCCCGAAGAGCGCGTCGAGGGCTAGCGCCGTCGCAGTCTCGATAGCGGCGCTCGAGGAGAGCCCGGAGCCGAGCGGCACGTTACCAGCAAAGGCCGCGCGGAACGGCGGCGTTTCCGCCCCACCCTTCATGAACTCCCGGGCGACGCCACGCGGATAGTCGGCCCAGGAGCCCTCCCGTTCCCCGTCGAGGGGGAGCTCCTCGTCAAAGTCGGCGGAGAAGAGGGCGCCTCTACCATTCGGGGCGCTACCTACGGCGGCGGCGACGCGGCGTTCGATGGCACAGGGCAGGACGAAGCCGCCGTTGAAGTCGGTGTACTCGCCGATCAGGTTAACGCGCCCCGGCGCGCTCGCGACGAGCTCAGGTCCCTCGCCGAACCTCTGCTCGTAGGCTTGCGCTGCTCTCTCCTCGATCTCCCGCAAATGCCGTCCTCCCTACTCGTCGTACCCGCGCGGGTACTTCTGCATCCAGTCCCAGGCATCGGAGATCATGGCCTCCAGAGACGGCTTCTCCGGCTTCCAGCCGAGCTCTTCCCGGATCTTTCTGCTCGACGCGACCAGCATCGCCGGGTCACCTGTACGACGGGGCGCTTCGACGGCCTGTATCGAGCGCCCCGTCACTTCGCAAGCGGCCTCTATCACTTCCCGCACCGAGAAGCCCGAGCCGTTGCCGAGGTTGTAGACGCGGTGCTCTCCGGTCTCCGCTTCGTCGGCGGCCTCCAGAGCGAGCAGGTGTGCGCGGCCCAGGTCTTCGACGTGGATGTAGTCGCGGACGGGGGTACCGTCGGGGGTTGGGTAGTCCGTCCCGAAGATCTTGATGTTCTCTCTCTCCCCGAGGGCGGCGGAGAGGACCAGCGGGATCAGGTGTGTCTCCGGCTCGTGGTCCTCGCCCAAAGCTCCGCTCGCGCCCGCGACGTTGAAGTATCGCAGGCTCGTCGTTTTCAGGCGGTGAGCCTTCGTATGGAAGCTGATCAACTGGTCCGCTGCGAGCTTGGCCCCACCGTAAGGGTTGGTCGGCCGGGTCGGTGCCGTCTCGGGGATTGGAACCTCGTCCGGCTCCCCGTAGACGGCGGCCGTCGAGGAGAAGACGAGCCGGGGCACCCCCGCATCGCGCATCGCGTCGAGCAGGTTCAGGGTGCCGACGACGTTGGCGCGATAGTAACGCTCCGGCTGCTCGACCGACTCCCCGACGAGCGAGAGCGCCGCGAAGTGCAGCACGCCGTCGTACCCCCCGGCGAGTGTCTCCGCCAGCCTCTCCGCGTCGAGCAGATCCGCCCGAACCAACTCCGCACCTTCGGGGACGGCCTCTTCGTGACCCTTGGAGAGGTTATCGAGGACCGCCACCTCGTGGCCCGCCTTCAGGAGCTGCAGGGCGACGACGCTGCCGATATATCCGGCGCCGCCGGTAACGAGGAGCTTCAACCGGTGATCACCTCCGGCCCGTCCCCGGTAAGTATGAAGGTCTCCTCGGCCTTCGCGCCGGTGATGGAGGGGTTCCAGGCGAAAGCCTGCCCGACCTGTATCTCCTCTTTCGTCGCCGGGGTCGCAACAACCTCGCGGGCAGCGTAGCCGGCCATCCCGCCCTGGTGGTGAAGCCGCCACTCGTCTGGGAAGCCAGCGTCGGCGTAGAAGGTCTTGCAGTCCTCGAAGGCGGCGGCCAGGGAACGACCGGGCCGGGTGGCCTCCTCCCTCATGCGGCGCAGCACCTCCTCGCACGCCTCCTGACGTCTTTTCAGCTCCCCATCCGGCTCGTCGAACTCTACAAAGCGGGTGAGGCTGACGTAGAGCCCGCCCTCCTCGGCGCAGACCACGAGCATAGCCCGGCGCTCTATCGTTGCATCTTTGGGTATGGGATGCCGGTAGGAAGCGATACGTCCGTCGGCGGCGACGAGGACCACGGGAGTCGAGAGCCCCCGCCTCCGGCAAGCCGAGATGAGGTTCGCGGCGGCCTCGTACTCCGTCACCCCGGGTGAGAGCGACGCGGCCGCCTCCCCCATCGCCGCCGCCGTGCCGGCTCCGGCCCTCCGATAGGTCTCGATAGCTTCCGCATCTAGCACGTAGCGCAGGGGCGCGACCTCTTCCGATACGTCCCGCGCGCCTTCGAGTGGATGGTCTACTCCTAGAGGAGAGCCGCCCGCAAGTTCGCGGACCTTGGATGTTGGATCTCCGTGCCAGGGATACTCGACTACCTCGAAGTCTGGCGTCTCCTCCTCGCGTATCCTCGGGGCCTCGATGTTGTCCACGACTATGTACTCGGCGTCCGCAGTAACGAGCAAGGATGCGACCCCTAAAGGTACGGAGTGGTCCACGCGGTTGTCCGCGCCACCGGTGTACCAGGCGAAGTTGGCCGGGCTCTTGAGCAGCACGGTCCCAAGGTCGAGCTGGTCCATCAACTCCCGCACCCTCTCTCGCCTGTGCTCCCGGCTCATTGCGAGGCGCGCTCCACGGCCTCGCGCAACTCGGCGGCGGTCTTCTCCGGCAACGCGTCCATTATGAATGCTCCGGCCCCGGTCTCGCTGCCGGCGAGGTACTTGAGCTTCTCGGCGGTCCGGTTCGGAGGGTAGAACTCGATGTGAAAGTGGGCGACGCCTTCGTAGCCTCCCCCATCCGTCGGGGCCTGGTGCATGACCATCATGTACGGGAGCGAGAAGCCCCACAGGACGTCGTAGCCCGTGAGGAGCCGCTTCAGGGCGCGGGCGAGACCCCGCCGTTCGTTCTCGTCGAGGGTGAGGATCGAAGGGACGCAGCGCCTGGCGTAGACGTGCGCCTCGTACGGGAAGTGGGCGTAGAAGGGGACGAAGGCGGTGAAATGCTCGCCTTTATAGAGGACGCGACGGCCGTCTGCTTGTTCCTCAGCGAGCAGGTCGCAGTGTAGGCAAGAGCCACGTCTCTCTCGATGAGCGCGGGCGGCTTCGAGCTCTCTTTTCGGGTGCGGAGGTACGAATGGGTAGCCGTAGATCTGGCCGTGCGGATGGTGCAGCGTCACCCCTATCGCCTCGCCCTTGTTCTCGAAGATGAAGACGTACTCGATCTCCTCACGCCCCCCGAGCTCCCGATAGCGGTCGGTCCACACCTCTATAAGGTTTCGGATTCGCCCCTCGGACAACTCGGCCAGGGTCGCGTCGTGGTCCTCCGAGTAGAGGACGACCTCGGCCGCGCCGCGGCCCGGGGCGGTCGGCGACAGCGCGGTGCCGGGCTCTTCTGGCTCGGGCGCGTCAGGTACGAAGGAGGGGAACTTGTTCTCGAAGACGACGATGTCGTACGACTCGCGGGGCACCTCGGTCGGGAAGCCGCCCGGTTTGGCCGGGCACAGCGGGCAGTACTCGGCGGGCGGGAGGAAGGTGCGGTCCTGGCGATGGGTGGCGTAGGAGACCCACTCCTCCAGCGTCGGGTCCCACCGGAGCTGGTTCAAGCCTCCCCGTCCTCTCCGTCTTCTTCGGTTTTGTCCTCGAAAGTGTAGAAGATAATGTAGCGGCCGTCGTCTTTGGTCTCGCGTTCCTTCTGCATCTTCTGGGCGGGCTCCTGCGTGCCCACGCCTTAGCCCTTCAGCCCGCTGCGGGAGACGCCTTCGATAATGTACCGCTGGGCGAACATGTAGAGGATCAGGACCGGGATACTGGCTATGACACCACCGGCCATGATGACCGTATAGTTCGTAGTGTAGGAGCTCTGGAGGGTGGCGAGGCCCGGCGGGAGGGTCTGAGCCTCCGGGCTGAAGAGTATGTAGACCGGCCAGAGAAAGTCGTTCCAGTTGATCAGGAACATCAAGAGTGCGAGCGTCGCCAAAGGGGCTTTCGAGAGCGGCAGGATGATGCGGAAGAAGATTTGGAGCCGGTTCGCCCCATCTATGAGGGCCGCCTCTTCCAGCTCCCTGGGCAGCGATATAAAGAACTGTCTCAAGAAGAAGACTCCGATCCCCCCCGCCGCGGGCGGCACGATCACGGCGAGCAGGGTGTCGAGCCAGCCGAAGGAATCGACTATCAGGTAGTTCGGCGTGAAGAAGGTGATCGGGGGGATGAACAGCGTGGCGATGATCGCGACGAAGAAGATCCTCTTCCCGCGGAAGTCCATCCGGGCGAGCGCATAGGCGGCCATTGAGGCTGTGACGAGCACCAGGGCCGCATGAGCCGTGGCAGCGATCATGCTGTTGACGAACCACAGGAAGACGGGCGTCTGGGTGCTCGTGGTGAGGATGGTCGAGTAGCCCTCCCAGGAGATCTCATCGGGGATCCAATCCGGCGGGAACCGCGTGGTCTGCACGTTCGGCTTGAGCGAGGTCGAGAGCATCCACAACAGCGGGGCCACGAACACGACCGTCAACAGAATGAGCACCGTATAGGACAGGACCAATCGGGCGAGCCGTCCCCCCCTCTGCGGATCTTTCGGTTGCGCGCGGTCAGCAGTCCGTTGGGCCATCTCAATCCTCCTTATAGCGTAAGAGGGCGAAGTTGGCCAAGCTGACCAGGGCGAGCGCCAGGGCGAGCACGTAGCTCATGGCTGCGGCGCTCCCCATATTGAAGCTCCTCAAGCCCTCCTGGGCGATGTACCAGATAGCCACGCGAGTCTCGTTGCCCGGTGCGCCTTGGGTAATGATGTAAGACTGTCCGAATACGTTGGCCGAGGCCAGGATCGTCGTCGTTACGACGAACAGGAACACCGGGCGGAGCCCCGGCACGGTTACGTGCCGGAACCTCTGCCAGCGGTTGGCACCGTCCACCTTCGCCGCGTCGTAGAGGGCGGGGTCCACGTCCTGCAATCCGGTCAGGTAGATAACGGCGTTGAACCCCATCGTCCACCAGACGGTCGGCCCGACGAGCGCGACCCAACCCCACGGCAGCGAGGTGGTCCACGGTATGCTGTCCGGCAGCCCTAGAGCGCCCAGATAGTAGTTCAGGAGCCCGTTGTTCGGGTCGAGGATGAACCGCCACAGGATACCGATGACGGCCACCCCGAGCACGTAGGGCGCGAAGTACACCGCCCGGAAGAAGTTGCGCCCCCGGAAGCTCTGGTTGAGGATCAGGGCGACCAGCAGGGGGATCACGACGAGCGGCGGCACGGAGAAGAGGGTGAACTTGGCCGTAGCCTCCATGCTGTTCCAGAACGGCGTGCTGTTCGCCGAGTTGGGCGTGAAGAGGTCTAGGTAGTTCTCGAGGCCTACCCAGGGCTTCCCCGGTAGGAGGTAGTCCCAGTTGTGCAGGCTGATCCAGATGCCAAACACGGCCGGGACGAGCACGAAGACCACGAACAGCACCAGGTAGGGCGCCATGAACAGGTACGGCGTGAAGGTGCCGGCGTCTGTAGGCTTCCGGCCGCCACCGGCGGACCTCGCCACTGGCGGTTGAACCCCGGTCCGTTCGACCCCTTGCGTAGCCACGTCGCCTTACGCCTCGTACTTCTCGCGGTTCTCCTCCAGGATCTGGTCGGCCCGCTGGGCCGCTTCGTCGAGTGCAGTCTTCGGTTCTTTCTGGAGCAGAACGGCCTCGTTGACCGCCTGGTCGAAGCTCTCCGGCTGCACGTCGCCGATACCCGGCACCGCCGGGACGAAGCGAACGTACGGCACCTGCTCGGCGATGGTGGACTGCTCCTGGAGGTCCGCGAACTCCTGGCTCTCGCGCACGCTGGCGCGCGCCGGTATCTGTCCGGCCCTCGCCCACTCGATGGACTGCTGGCTGATCCAGTTGATAAACACCTGCGAAGCGTCTATCCGGTTCTGGTCCGAGGTCTGCATGATGACGAAGTTGTGCGAGCCCGACCAGACGGCATCCTCGGAGCCTATCCGGGGCAGCGGGGCCACGCCCCAATCGAGGTCCGAGACCTCCTTGAAGGCGTTGATCTGCCAGATGCCGTTCCAGTGGAAGGCGTTTTCGCCGTTCTGGAAGGCGATGAACTCGGCATCCTGAGCGACGTCCCTGGGGCTGTAATCGTTCTGGACCAGATCCACCATCCACGTCAGGGCCTCCACACCGGCGTCGGAGTTGAAGGTAGCCTTGCTCGTCTCCTCGTCATAGAGGTCGCCGCCGAACTGCCAGAGCAGCGACTCAAACTGGAGCGTCCCCGTGAACGGGAACGGGGAGACCCACGACCCCTGTATGCCGCTGCTCTTCAACTCCTCCAGCGCCGCCTCGTAGTCGTCCCTGTTCGTAGGCGGGCTGTTCGGGTCGAGCCCCGCATCCTCCAACAGACTCTTGTTGTAGTAGAGCGCCAGCGGATGCATGTCCAGAGGGATGCCGAAACGCTGGCCGTTGTAGATCCCCGCATTCCACACCTCCGGCGCGAAGTCGGACTCCTCCAGCCCCAGGCTTTCGGCTACGGTGTCGAGCGGGAGGATCACGCCACGCGCGGCGTTGGTGCCGAGCTGGTCGCTGTGCATGATCCCCACATCCGGCCCCTCGCCACCGCGTACCGCCGCCGGGACGCTCTCGTAGTAGTCCGCCCATTCCTGGGTGCTCATGCTGACCTGGATGTTCTCGTGCTCGGAGCTGAACTGGTCTACTAGCTCGCGCATGAACGGACCGTCGCCCCCGGTGAACCCATTCCAGAACGCCAGCTCTACGGTCGGCCCCGTGTACTCAGTACCGCCCCCCCCGGAGCCGCCCTGCCCCTGAACCGCCGGGTTGTTCTGCGATCCGCCACCGCAACCCGCCAGGGCGAGACCTGCCCCGGCCCCGGCGCTCATCAGAAGGAACTCTTGCCGCGTCAGCCTGCGGATCTGCCGTGACCGCTTGCCCATATCCCTCTCCTCCTTCTACTGCACGGGCGGCGTTCCCCACGCCGCTATTCGCACCTTAACAACCTCCCGAACCTCGGGCAACTATGGTAGCAAGATTACCCGAACCTCCTCCTCGCCGTGATCTCCCGTATACGGGACAACTCCGCCTTGGGCCGCCGGTCGTAGGTCAGAAGACCGTTTACCTCCTGCTCCACGTCCGTAAGCTGGGTATAGCAGAAGCCCTGCACCGTCTCGCTCTCTAGAAGGGTGGAGACGAGCGCCTCGTAACGCTCCAGAAGCTCCTCGCTGTTAGCAACGGTACTGTAGCCCCAGCCCTCGTCCCCACTGTCAAAAGCGATGCCGCCGAACTCGGTAACCAGGATCGGCTCCCCCCTATACCCGTATCCTGGAACGTAGATCCGCCGCCCGGCGGGCTCGGCAGCGACGCTGGACTCCGGTGTCGAGTAGCTCTCGGCCAGCGCGTCGACGCCACGGTAGTCGTGGATGGTGCAGAGGTCGGTAACGGCATGCTCCCAGCCGTCGTTGGAGACCACCAGACGCGTGTGATCGAGCGAGCGGGTAAGATGGTACATGGTGAGGAGATGCTCCGTTTGCTCGGGCTTCGTGACAAGCTCCGGGACGCCCCAGCTCTCGTTCATCGGCACCCAGGCAACAATGCAGGGGTGGTTGTAGTCACGCTGTATGGCCTCCTGCCACTCGGCGGTAATGCGCCTGACGTAGCCGGGTGAGTACTGGTAGGCGTTCGCCATCTCGCCCCACACCAGCAGTCCTAAAGAGTCGGCCCAGTAGAGCCAGCGGGGGTCCTCGACCTTCTGGTGTTTCCTCACTCCGTTGAAGCCCATCTTTTTCGCGAGCTCGACGTCGCGCCGGAGATCTCCGTCCGTGGGGGCGGTGAGGAGACCGTCCGGGAAGTAGCCCTGGTCGAGGACGAGGCGCTGGTAGTAGGGGCGGTTGTTGAGGTACACCTCGCCGTTTCGGGCCTCCACCTTGCGCATCCCGAAGTAGCTCTCCACGGCGTCTAGGACTTTGCCTTCGACGTCGAGCAGCTCCAACCGGAGGTCGTAGAGGTTCGGGTGCTCCGGGCTCCACAGGGCGGGTTTGGGCCACTCGGAGAGGTGCGGCGTGTCGGGCGCGGCGCCGTGGGCCAGGAGCGGCAGGCTTCTCTGGAGGATCGGCGAGAGGAGTTCCGCCCGGTCGTCGAGCACCTTCTCCCCTTCTCGGGAGATGAGAAGGCGCAGCGCGAGGCCCGGCTCGTGGCCCTCGATGCATACCTCGACATCCACCGCAGCGGCGTCCACGTCGGGGGTGATCCGCAGGGTCTCTATGCGGCGGCGGCTCACGGGTTCGAGCCAGACGGTCTGCCAGATCCCGGTGGTACGGGTATAGAAGATGCCTTCTGACTGCTCCCTCCAGTACTGCTTACCCCTGGGGATGGTTACATCCTGGCTGGGATCCTCCGCCCGCACGATGAGTACGTTCTCGCCCTCCCGCAGGAGGGTGCCCGTCACGTCCGCCGAGAAGGGGGTATGTCCACCCTCGTGGGAGACGACCCAGACGCCGTTGACCCAGACGGTGGCGCGGTAGTCCACGGCCCCGAAGTGAAGTAGTAAGCGCTCTGCATCGTTCGATAGAGAATGCTTGAAGGTCCGGGCGTACCAGACCACATCGTGAAACGCCCTCTCGCAAATTCCGGAGAGCTTCGCCTGGTAGCAATACGGGACGGTGATGCGCCGGTCGAATGGAGAGCTCCCAGAGCGCAACCCCTGCGCCGTCGTTCCCTGCCAGCCGTGCTTCAAGCCCTCGTCCTTATCGTCAAAGGCGAAGGCCCACTCGCCGTTCAGGTTAGCCCAGGCGGAGCGGCGAAACCGGGGGCGGGGGTACTCAGGACGCGGAGTGAGGCTCAAGTACGCGCCTCCCCGTGCTCCCGCTGCATAATTTCGGGTTTTCCATGCTTCACGCGAACCTCCTAATCTTCCAGCCCATTGCGCCCGATGACGCCAGCGTACCAGCGCGCGCTCGTCTTCGGGATACGCCTCTGGGTGGGGTAGTCTACGTACACGATCCCGAACCGCTTCGAGTACCCCTCCGCCCACTCGAAGTTATCCAAAAGCGACCAGGCGAAGTAGCCTCGGAGGTCCACGCCCCCCGCCATCGCCTCGTGGGCGGCCCGCAGATGGGCCTCGAGGTAGGCGATACGCTCCTCGTCGTTCACGCAGCCCTCGGGGTCCACGTAGTCGTTGAGAGCGCAACCGTTCTCGGTTATGTAGATCGGGAGCTTCATGTACTCCCGGTCGAGGCGAAGGAGCAATTCGGTGAGGCCCTCGGGCTCTATGGGCCATCCCATCGCCGTCTTCTCCGCACCGTGAGGGATCACGACCCTCACACGGGCGCTTGAGAAGACGTCGTCCGTACCGGCGGCGTCCTCGCGCACCATGTGGCGCATGTAGTAGTTGACGCCGAGGAAGTCTATTGGAGACGAGATTGTTTTGAGGTCGCCGTCACGCACGAAGGAGAAGTCGTTCTCGGAGGAGTAGTGATCGAGGATGTCCTCCGGGTAGCTGCCGCGGAAGATGGGGTCGAGGTAGAGGCGGTTGGCCTGGCCGTCTACCCTGCGGGCGGCCTCCCTGTCGGGCTCCCTGTCCCTCGACGGGCGGACCGGCGAGAGGTTTAGGGTGATGCCGAGCTGGTTGTGTACGCCAGAGTTCCCCCTGGAGCGCATCTCCTGCATAGCGAGGCCGTGCCCGAGCAGGAGGTGGTGGGTGGCGGCCAGCGCCTTCGAGATACTTCTATAGCCGGGGGCGTGGACGCCGACGCCGTAGCCGAGCCAGCTGGAGACCCAGGGCTCGTTCAAGGTGACCCAGAAGCGCACAGAGTCCGCGAGCGAGCCGTACACGATCCCCGTGTACTCAGCAAATCGCTCTGAAGTCTCCCGGCTCGTCCAGCCTCCCCTATCCTCCAAAGGCTGCGGCAGGTCCCAGTGATAGAGCGTGAGCATCGGCTCGATCCCACGTTCATGCAACCCCTCCACGAGGCGGCGGTAGTAGTCAAGGCCCTTCTGATTTACCGGTCCACTGCCCTCGGGCTGTATTCTCGGCCAGGCGACGGAGAAGCGGTAGGCTTTTATGCCGAACTCCGCCATCAGGTCGAGGTCTCCTTTCAGGCGATGGTACTGGTCGCAGGCGATGTCTCCAGTGTCGCCGCGATAAACTCTGCCGGGGGCATGGGAGAAGGTATCCCAGATGGAGGGGCCACGTCCGTCCTCGTTCACCGCGCCCTCGACCTGGTAGGAGGCGGTCGCGGTCCCCCACAGGAAGCCCTCCGGGAAGTTCATGCTCCGCCCCTCCCTACGTGCCGACGCCTGTGCAGTGTCCAGGGCGGCCGGTGTCGCGTCGTGACCCGAGAGCGGAAGAGAGGCCCCGCATACTCTAGGAGTCCCGGCGTTGAGTGGGCTCCCGGCGGGCAGCGCTTTTGGCGGCCCTCCGGCGGGGAGAGGCGTAGCTCATGCCGAGGATCACGCAGCCGAAGAAGACCATGAACAGACCCCACCACAGGTTAATGTTGATCCCGAGGCTCTTGTACGTTTGCTCCGAGGAGCCAAGCAGCCCGTAAAGGGCCAGTATGGTGCCGATGAGCACTACTAACGTCCCGATGTAGAACCCGATCGCCAGGGCGTGCCCGCCCCCGGACCGCAGGGACTCCTCAACCCTCTCCTCTGTCCTCCTCAAGTTCTCCCCGGCCATACCGCGTCCTCCTTAGAAAAAGATTATGTTCAGCGCGAGCGTGATGGCGAGCGCGGCGACGCCCAGCACCCAGGGCTTCTTGTACCAGATCTCCTCCACGGCCTCCTTCTTCTCGGTGAGGCCCCAGACCAGGCCCTCGAGCTCCTCGTCGGTCTTTCGGGAGCGGGAGGTGAGAAGCGAGACGGCTATGGTGATGCCGAAGCAGATCACCCAGGCCCAGATCGCCCGCCAGAAGTTCCCGGCCATCGGGCTACCGTAAGAGATAGCCCCCATCAGCTCGAAACCCCACAGCACCACGCCCGCAGCCGTCCCCGACACGAGTCCCGCGAACCCGCCCCACGGCGTCGTCCTTCTCCAGAACATCCCGAGAAGGAACGTCGCAAACAACGGCGCCAGGAATATCCCATGCAGGAGTTGGAGGTAATCGAGTATGCTCTCGAACGCCAGCACGGCGTATGCGGTCCCTATGCTGAGGAGCACCCCTACGACGGTAGCGATACGACCCACGGTCACATAGTGACCGTCCGGCTCGTCCGGCCGCATGTAGGCACGATATATATCGTACGTCCAGACCGTGTTGAACGCCGTCACGTTCCCCGCCATCCCGCTCATGAACGACGCCAGCAGGGCGGTCAACCCCAATCCCAGCATACCGGTTGGCAAGTAGTAGGCCATCACGTAAGGGATGGCCATGTTGTAGGAGTTCTCCAGGCCTGGGCTCTGACCCAGCTCGGGGAATACGCTGAGGGCTATGAGCCCCGGGAAGATGGCAAGGATTCCGTAGAGGATCTTCGGGAAGGCGGCGATCAGGGGAGTGCGCTGCGAAGCCGCCAGGTCCTCGGCCGCTAGAGCCCTCTGGACCACCAAAAAGTCCGTGCACCAGTAGCCGAAGCTCATGACGAACCCCAACCCGAAGACTATTGCGAACCACTGTACCGCCATCGGGTTGCCCGTGCTCCCCGTGTCGGCCCACATGTGGAAGAACTCCGGCTTGTTCACAGCCTCTTGCAACCCCGACCAGCCTCCGGCGGCCACAAGCGCGAAGATCACCAGCGGCGAGAGACCGAGCGTTATGAGGAAGAACTGGAGCACCTCGTTGTAGATCGAAGACGAGAGCCCGCCGAGGACTACGTACGTCATGATGATCGCCGCCGAGAGGAAGATGCTTGCGGTGATCGACCACCCGAGGAGCAGCTTGAATACTATCGCCATGGCGTACATGTTGAGGCCGCTGAGGAGGATCATAAAGATGGCGAACAGAACGGCGTTGAAGCCACGCGTGGCCTCGTTGTAGCGCCGCTTGAGGTAGCCGGGCACAGAGACCACCCGGCTCCCATAGTAGAATGGGATCATGAAGAGGGCGATGAAAACCATCGCGGGTATGGCGCCTATCCAGTAGAAGTGTGCCGTCATGATCCCGTACTGCGCGGCCCCCGCCCCCATGCCCAGGATCTCCAAAGCCCCCAGGTTCGCCCCCAGGAAAGCCAACCCCGTGACCCAACTCGGCAGTGATCTACCCGAGAGAAAGTAGTCCTCCGAGGACCGCATCCGGCTCCTAAGGACCGCCCCTATGCCCAGGACGAAGAGGAAGTATATGCCTATGATGAGGTAATCCAGCCACGAATCCTCCACGGAAACTTCCAGCTGGAGCAGAGCCAGACTCGTCACGGCGGTCTCCTTTCCTCCGGTCCCTTATGAGCCCAGAGTACCTACACGCGACATTTGCGTCAAACAGAGAGGGACTTTCAGTACGAGCGATATGACCTCCGTGTGGAGCTCCCTAGTAACTCTTGGCCGGGAACGTCTCTATCTCGCTGACCCCATCATCGCTTAAATTCAGGTCCGCGGAGTTGACGACGCCGTCCACCTGGTCAGGACGGCGTGCTCCGACGATGGCCGCCGTCACGGCCGGATAGAGCAGCGTCCAGGAGACCTGGACCGGAGAGGTGTCGTGGCGGCCCCCGATCTCACAGCAACTCGACGAGATCCAGGTTCTTCGAGAGCTGGGGCTCGTTGAACGCGCGGGCGCGGCTGCGCCAGTCGTCCTCAGGGAGGCTCTCAGTGCGCTGTTTGGTTATCTTGCCCGTGAGCGGACCGCTCTGCATCGACGAGTAGACGATCGCCGCTATGTCCTGCTCTCCCGGCAGTAGGGGAGGATCTCGTCCTCTATCCCCCGGTCGAGCATGTTGTAGGGGGGCTGGAGAGAATCTATCGGGACTATCGCCTGCGCCCGCTTCATCTGAGAGACATCGAAGTTCGAGATCCCGATGTGCCGGACCTTACCCTCTTCTTTGAGCTCCGCCATCGCCTGCCAGCCCCCCTCCATCTCCTCGTCGGGCCAGTAGATCTGATACAGGTCGATAACGTCGGTCTGGAGGCGTCGCAGGCTCTCCTCGCACTCGCGCCTTCGTCCCAGATACCCATGCTGCACTACTACCCTTTTCCCGTAAGTGTTCTGGCCTCCTATACCTCCCCCGAAAACCGCGAACCCGATAATGGAGACTGGCAGGCATGAAGGGGTGAGGATTATACTGATATTGGTTGTGGGAAGACTATGGGAAACACTGGAAAGGGAAGGGATCTCTATATGAGCGAGAAGGTCTACCGAACAGAGCTTACGCCGCTGAACTTCCTCAGTCGCAGCGCGTACATGTTCCCGGACAAAGAGGCCGTCATCTACGGCGATCGGCGCTACAGCTATAAGGAGTTCGAGGAGAGGGTCAACCGCCTCGCCTCGCGCCTCACGGACGCGGGCTTCCAGAAGGGCGATAGGATCGCTTTTCTCTGCCCGAACACGCCGCCGATGCTGGAGGGGAGCTTCGCCATACCGGCGGCGGGCCTGATCATGGTCACCATAAACACCCGCCTGAGCGCCGGTGAGGTCGAATACATCGTCGAACACTCGAAGTCGAAGGTGGTCTTCGTGGACCACGAGCTAGAGCATCTCCTCGAAGGCGTGGACGAGAGTGTCGAGCGCGTTCGAATAGACGACACCGGCGAGGAGGGCGATCCCTACGAGGACTACCTGGCCGAGGGCTCGCCGGAGCCGGTCCCGAGCGTCTTGGAGGACGAGGAGGAGACCATCTCCATCAACTACACCTCCGGAACGACGGGACGCCCCAAGGGCGTGCTGTACACCTACCGCGGAGCGTACCTCAGCGCTTTGGGCAACGTCATCGAGTCGCAGATGAACTATGAGACCAGGTACCTGTGGACTCTGCCGATGTTCCACTGCAACGGCTGGACCTACCCCTGGGCGGTCACCGCCGTCGCCGGGACGCACGTGTGCTTGAGGAAGGTCGATCCGGGCAGGATCTGGGATCTCTTCGAGTCAGAGAAGATCTCCCACTACTGCGCGGCGCCGACGGTGCAGATACCGCTCGCCAACCACGAGGGCGCCCGCGAGCTCGACCAGCAAGTCACCGCCGTCATCGCCGGCTACGTACCGACGCCCACCCTTCTCAACCAGCTCCTCGATCTGAACGTCAGGCCGATACACACCTACGGCCTGACCGAGACCTACGGTCCCATGACCACGAGCGCCCCGCGCAAGGAGTGGGAAGAGAAAGATCCCAAGGAGCACGCACGTCTCCTGTCACGCCAGGGGCAGGGTTACGTCACAGCGGATTTGGTCAGGGTCGTGGACGACGAGATGAACGACGTGCCGCTGGACGGGGAGACGATGGGCGAGATCGTCATGCGCGGCAACATGGTCATGAAGGGCTACCTCGACAACGAGGAGGAGACAAAAGAGTCGTTCAAGGGCGGCTGGTACCACTCCGGCGACCTCGCCGTATGGCACCCGGATGGGTACGTCGAGATCAAGGACCGCGACAAGGACGTGATCATCTCCGGCGGCGAGAACATCTCGGGTGTCGAGATCGAGCAGGTCCTCGCCGAGCACCCGGACATACTGGAGGCCGCCGTCACCGCCATGCCGGACGAGCACTATGGCGAGCGTCCCAAGGCCTTCGTCATCCTCAAGCAGGGTAAAGAGACTACGGAGCAGGAGATCATAGACTTCGTCAAGGAGCGCATCGCCCGCTTCAAGGCCCCCGCCGCCGTCGACTTCCTCGATGAGCTCCCCAAAACCTCGACCGGCAAGGTCCAGAAATACGTCCTGCGCGAAAAGGAAGAGGAGAGCGAGGACGGCCAGGAGAGCTAAGGATAGAACCATGCTCAGAGAACAAACCTACGAGCACATCCTGTACGAGGGCGACGCTTCCGTCGCCCTCGTTACCATGAACCGCCCCAAGAAGCGCAACGCCCTCTCCCTGGACCACATGCAAGAGCTCATAGCCTGCCTCAAGGCGATAGGCGAGGCCGGAGAGTCACCTGTAGTGATCCTACGCGGCAACGGCCCCGCCTTCTGCGCCGGCCACGACCTCTCCGAGATGGTAGGCCGGGACCCCGCCTTCTACCGCCACCTCTTCGACGTCTGCTGCGAACTCATGCAGACCATCCAGGCCATCCCGCAGCCCGTCATAGCCCAGGTCCACGGCGTCGCCACCGCCGCCGGCTGTCAACTCGCTGCCACCTGCGATCTCGTCGTCGCTTCCGAAGACGCTCGCTTCGCCTGCCCCGGCGTCAAGATAGGGCTCTTCTGCTCCACCCCGATGGTCGCCCTGAGCCGCGCGGTGGGCCAGAAGAAAGCGATGCAGATGCTCCTCACCGGCGAGTTCATCTCCGCTGAGGAAGCCCTAGCGGAGAGCCTCGTCAACGAAGTAGTCCCCGCCGGGGAGCTAGAGGCCGAGACCCGGGCGCTCGCGGAGAAGATAGCGGAAGCAAGCCCGCTCGTCGTCGGCGTCGGCAAGCAGGCGTTTTACCGCCAGCTTGAGATGCCCACGCATCAGGCCTACGCCTACACAAAAGAGGTCATGTCCTTCAACGCCACCTTCGCCGACGCGCAGGAGGGGATGTGCGCTTTCCTGGAGAAGCGCAGACCGGAGTGGAAGGAGCGCTGAGAGGAGCGTACCTCCAGTAAGAAGGCTGGCCGGATCCCCTCAGCCCGAATGCGACGCTAGGTTGTACGCAGCGGTATCCTGAGTCGGGTCCCACGACCGGGAGCAGAGGTGCCAGACGATGACAAGCACCAAAACGCAGCCTGCGGAAGAGAAGAAGCAGAAGACGGAAGGGTTACCGCCCTACAACGTGATCCTGCTCGACGATGACGAACACAGCTTCGAGTACGTGATCTACATGCTCAAGAAGCTCTTCGGCCACTCACTACAGAAGGGCTACAAGATGGCGGTAGAGGTGGATACCACCGGCAGGGTCGTCGTCGCCACCACTAACCTCGAACTAGCTGAGTTGAAGCGCGACCAGATCCACGCCTTCGGGCCAGACCCGCTCATCCCGCGCTGTAAGGGTTCGATGTCGGCGGTCATAGAGCCAGCATCCGGTTGAGCCGGTCTCCCGCGGTGGCATGACAGCTCCAGCCACCAGGTATTGCTGACGCCGGAGGCATATGCACCCTCCTGGAGAGTCCGCTAAAGCTAAAGAGCTGGCGGTTTGGTCTTCGCCTCCAAAGTCCATCTCGCCAGCCAGGACCTCCAGAGTTAATAATGAAGGCCAGCAGTTATTTTAGGAGCACTCGTTGCAGCGGCCGTGCAGCGTGATCTCATGCCAGTCAGTGACGAAACCGGTCTCGCGCTCGACCTGCAAGGCCAGGTACTCCATAAGCTCCTCGTTGAACTCTATGACCTTGCCGCACTCCCGGCACCGGGCGTGATGATGCAGGCGTTCGGTGGTGAGCTCGTAACGCGAGTACCCCTCCCCGAAGTCATCCTTGCGCACGATCCCGAGTTCGTGCAACAGGTCCAGGGTACGGTACACCGTCGAGAGTCCCAGCTCCGGGTACCCCCCCTTGACCCGGTCGTAGATCTCCTCCGCGGAGAGGTGCCTGCTAACCTCTAGCTCCCGCACGATGGAGCGCCGCTGATTCGTTAGACGATACCCGCGGCTCCTAAGTAAATGCTCCAGCTCGCTCACCCTCCTAGTTTAGCCCGGCAGAGCATCAGTATCAAGAATTAATCCTGACGAGAGGCTGGGAAGTCTGATGAACACCGTCTAAGGTCGAGCAACTTCAGCAGAGACCGGCACCAGAAGGAGCACGGTTCGTCACGCTCATGCAGCGACTCTACAGGCTTCAGCATATCCTGGAGGCTCTCTAACGACCGCCACACATGACCTGTGGAATCGGGTTCTCTTCTATCTTTCATGCGCCCAAACTAACAAGTTTCTCACGCGACGGCAATGGGAACAGTTGAGTTATGGTCCGGGAAGCAGAGCCGGACTGCGGCAGGCAGAGTGATCTCTGTTAGCACCGTAAGCGTATGTAGTGTTAGGGAGAATTACGAGAGGAGAGACATATGACGTTAGCGCAACGCTTCGCCCAGATCTTTGGGGTGATCTACCTGCTAGTAGGGATCCTGGGGTTCATCCCCGTCCCGCCGATCCTAGTTAATCCGGGAGCCATACAGGGTCTGCTAGCCCCCTTCGAGCCCTTCAACGGGTTCCTGCTCGGCATCTTCGCCGTCAACTGGCTGCACAACGTGGTGCATATAGCGATCGGGGTGGCCGGGCTGGCGAGCTACAGGAGTGCCGCCGGAGCAAGGTCCTACGCCATAGGGGTCGGGGTGCTCTACCTGTTGCTCTTCGTGATCGGGCTGATCCTTCCCACAGTCTTCGGTCTCGTGCCGCTCTTCGGAGTGGGAGACCTCGGTCTGCACCTCGTCTCGGGAGCGGTCGCCCTCGCTATCGGTCTCGCCTCGCCGACGTCCGGGAGGAGCCCCGCTGCAGGGCGTGCCTGAAAGATCCTGGCTTCTGGTTCTGGACATGTGAAGGCCATATTCACGTAAGCGATTAACCATCGACCTGGAGAGGGAGAGCCGAAGTTCTGGCTCTCCCTCTCCTTTTCGTACGGTGAGCTCCCTACCCGGGTGGCTTCCAGCCCATCTTCTCTCCCGCGGGCCTGCTCGAAGTAGCGCTGACCCTCTAAGCACTCGTCCCGAGTGTCCGCCTGACTGAACGTCACCATACCGGAGAGGTCACCCTTGATGTTCCTCTTACCTCTACACGGAACTGCGTATGCGTGGAGAAGTGGTGGCGAGGGGCGTACAGGCTCACCTACCGGCGTCGGGCAACTCTCGGGAACCTACTTATCCACTACCCGTCCCACGAAGACGTTGTCAGAGACGCGTGCAAGCGTCTCCGGTTCGCCATCTCGAAGTGCGTCTCTCGCCATAGCCATGAGATATTCTACGGAGGACGCATGGGCGAAGCGAGGCAGCGAGTACCCACTGTAGATTTCGAGAGGCGCTACGCCTTGCGCTTGAAGACGCTCTTGCGGCCACCGGGCCACCAGTTCCAGTCTCCTAGAATACGCATGGTCGCCGGCACGAGCAGGACGCGGATGATGGTCGCATCCACGAAGACGGCGACGGCTAACCCTAGACCTATTGCCTTGGTCGTCGTGATCCCGGTGAAGGCAAAGGCACCTGTGACCACCACGATGATGGCCGCCGCCGAGGTTATGATTCCGGCGGTAGCCACAAGTCCCTTTGCGACGCTCTCGGTGTTCGACTCCCCGTACTCGTAGGACTCTCGGATGCGCGAGAGTAGGAAGACCTCGTAGTCCATCGAGACCCCAAAGATCGTGCAGAACATCAAAATCGGCACCGTCGCCTCCACGAAGCCTAAGGGGGTGAAGCCCAAAAGGCCGGAGAGGTTGCCGTCCTGGAAGACGAAGACCATCGCCCCGAAGCTAGCGGTGAGGCTCAGGATGTTGACGATCACCGCCTTTAGCGGGATGAAGAACGAGCGGAAGGTCAAAAACAGCACGAGGTAGGTTACGCCGAGGACGAAGGCTACGGCGTAAGGGGCGTTGCCGTACAGGTTGGAGATGAAGTCCTTCTGGCCAGCTGGGAGACCGCCTACGAGGAAGCTCGTACCCGTGGGAGGCTCTATGGCCCGCACCTCCCCCACCGCATCCCGCGCCTCCTGCGTGTATGGACTGTCTTCGGTGACCGCCTGCAAGAGCGCCTTGTCTCCGGCGGTGTAGTTGCTCAGGGCGTTCCTTAGCTCCTCGGACTCCTGGGCCTCTGGGAGCGCCAGGAAGTTGGCGACGCCCTCGGGGGTTACGGTGTTGTCCGCGGAGATGCCCTCCGGCAGTTCGGGCACCTGCGCGTTTAGCTCCCCGGCGGCGCGGTCCTCAGCCTGTGTGCGTATCTGCTCTTCGGCTCCGGGTGGTACGGAACCGTACTGCTCGCGCGAGGTGGTTAGCTGCTCCTCGACGGCCTCGTCCACCCCCTTCGCCGCCTCGGTCTCGGCCTCCCGGCGGGTCTGCGCGAGACGCCCGGCGGCTTCGGCGCCGACGGTGTAGATGCTCTCGACGTGATCTATGCCCTCGGCCTCCTCGACGCGCTCGCCGAGATCCCGGATCTCTTCTAAGCCTTCGGCGCTCAGGGGATCATTCGGGAGGGTAGCGACAGCGTATATCGGGGTCAGGCTTGCGTAGTCGAAGCTCTCCCTGAGGATGTCGTTGCCCTGGCGCGACTCGTACTCTTCGGGCAGGACACTCGCCTCGGGGACGCCGAGCTTCATGTGCGTCACCGGATACAGCAGGACGAGGAGCATAACGCCCACGACGAAGAGCACGGAGATCGGGTGTCGCATCACAAACTCCGCGCTCCGCGTCCAGAAGCCCGCCCCAACAGTCCCGCTCATACGTCGGCGGCGGACGGAGAGGGCGTTGACCTTCGGGCCTAGGATGCCGAGCACCGCCGGTAGGAGGGTCAGGGCGGAGGCAACGGAGAAGAGGACCACGAGAGCACCCGCGACCCCTATAGAGCGCATGAACATGTACGGGAAGAAGAGGAGGCCCGTAAGACCTATAAGGACGGCGGTGCCGGAGAAGAAGATGCTCCTGCCGGCCGTCTCGACCGTACGCGGGACCGCCTCAGAGACCGGCCCGTTCTCTAGCTCCTCGCGGAAGCGGCTAACGGCGAAGAGGGCGTAGTCGATGCCGAGGCCTAGGCCTAGCATGGTAGAGACGGTGAGGGCGAAGACGGACATGTCGTAGACGCCGGCCAGGAAGTAAAGGGCGGAGAGGGTCACGACCACGCCCGCGCCCCCGATCAGGATCGGGATACCCGCCGCTACGAGGCTTCCGAAGGCGAGGACCAGGATCACGAGCGCCAAAGGGAACGCATACTTCTCTGCCTGCCGGATGTCCTCGTTACTTGCCTCGGTGATGTCCATGTACACGGCCGGGGCCCCGGTAACGTAGGTCGTAAGCTCGTCCGAGCGGACCTGCCCCCGCACTTCGTCCACGAGGTCCTGCGCGTCGTCGTAGGGTGTGTTGAAGTTGACGAGAGCATAGCTCTCCCCGCCGTCCTCAGAGACGAAACGGGAGTCGTTCGTCTCCGAGTAGCCGATGATGTTCTCGACCTCGTCAAGCTCGCGGACCTCGTCGAGGGCCCTATCTTGCGCCTCCTGGAACTCCTGGCCCTCCGCCGGGAGTCCACCACCCTCGAAGACTATGGTGACGGTCGTCGGCGAGACGCCGAACTCCTCGATCATAACGTCCTGGACCTGTTCGGCCTCGGAGTTCGCGCTGCCGAAGCCGCCCTTGAGACGGTCGGAGAGGTTCGGGGCGAAGAAGGCTCCCGCGAGTAACAGCGTGCCCCACACTACCACGATGAACCAACGGTAGCGGTAAGTCATGTGACCGAGAGCGTTAAAGATCCTCAAAGGGTGACGTTGACCTTTCTCGAACGACGGGCTCTGACCTGTGTATGGTACTCAAGAGAGGGAGCTTTGTAGGGTAGTTCTATTACACTGACGCGCGGTTTGGGCCGGAACGATGCCCGCGCGGCAGGGTGAGGGAGAGGGCGAGGCCCACCACGGGCAGGGCAGCGAGGGATAGCATCATCGCGTGGAGGCCAAAGCTATCGGCTACGGCTCCGAACAGCGGGGCGCCGAGGCCCCCGAGGCCGATGGAGAGGCCCAAAGTGACGCCGGCGGCCACGCCTATCCTGCTGGGGAGGTACTCCTGGCCCATCACCACCGTCACGCCGAAGGTCCCTATAGTGGCGGCGCCTATGAGGGCAAGTAAGACCATTCCGGTGAGGGGACCCGAGAGTGTGAAAGCGAAGATCAGGGGCGTCAGCAAGAGCATCGAGCCTGCGAGCACGGCCCGCCGCCCAACCCGGTCGGCGAGCGGACCCATCGTCAGGGTGCCGGCAGCGCCCGCGAAGAGCATCACGCTCAAGGCTGCATTGGCGAGGGCCGTCGAAACGTCGAGAACTTCGATGTAGTAGGAGGAGACGAACGTGACGAGCCCGAAGAAGACGAACGAGCGGACGCTCACGACCGCGACCATCCGTGCAAACGCCCCCCAGCACTCCGTCCCCCCCGCCCCCTCCGTGCCGGCGGCCTCGACCGCCTCGGGCCGGAAAGTCAGGAGACGGGGCTGCTCGTAGAGGAGTACCAGGCACATCAGGAGGGCGGGGAGCGCCAGGAACAGGGCGCCCGGTAGACCGAAGTAGAGGACGAGCGGGGTCGTGATGACCGGTCCCAGGGCGAAGCCGGCGTTGCCGCCGACGGAGAAGAAGCTCATACCGCGGGCGCGTCGGGCACCCGAGACGTAGTTGGCGAAGCGGGCGCTCTCGGGGTGGAAGGCGGCTACTCCGAGGCCCGATGCTACGACGCAGGCCAGGATCAGGGGGTAGCCCGGAGCGACGCCGACGAGCGCTATACCCAGTCCCCCGAGCAGGACGCCGAGCGGCATCAGCGCGGGCAGCGGTCTGTTGTCCGAGAAGTATCCGAAGATCGGCTGCACGATAGAGGAACTGAGGGTAGCGGCGAGGACGAGCGTCCCGGCGGCGGCGAGCGAGAGCCCTCTCTCCACGACGAGGAAGGGTATGAGGGCGGCCACGGCCCCCTGGTTCACGTCCGTGAAGAGGTGCCCGGCGGAGAGTACGGTCATCGCCCGTTTGTCTACGCCTTTCCTCATGACCGCGCTGATATTACCAGTCGTCGGAGATCTCGTACGGAGCGAGTGCCCAGACGCGGGCCGCCGTAAGCTCCGAGAGCGCACCGCTCATGGCGTCAACGGCCTCTCTCATGGGCTCGCCGGGTGCAGGGCGGGCTCCGCGGGGCGGCGTTACCTTTACGAGCGCATCGGACGCTCCTTCGGGGATACCGGCGAGTCGCCGGGCCTCGCCGAGGGCGTCGCGGAAGCCTCCTACCTCGTCCACGAGACCGAGTTCGAGGGCCTCTGCGCCGGTCCAGATCCGGCCGCCGGCTATCTCTTCGAGGGATCGTGCGTCAAGGTTCCGGCCCTTCTCGACGCGGTCCTTGAACTCTCTATAGAAGTTCTGGAGTTGTTCGTTCAGGGTGGCCAGCTCGTCGGGGGTGGGGGCTCGGCGCGGGTCGAGGAGGTTGGAGCGCGCGCCGCGTTCTATCGTGACGGGATTGACCTTCAGCCTGTCGAGCAGGTTGGCGGCGACGGGACGGGTGAGGATCACGCCGATAGAGCCGGTGATCGTGTTCTTGCGGGCGAAGACGCGGCTCGCCGCCGCCGAGACGTAGTAGCCGCCCGAAGCGGCTGCGTTCCCCATCAGGACGACGACGGGCTTTCTGGCGTTGGTACGCTCGACCTCGCGCCAGATCAGGTCGGAGGCGAGGGCGTCGCCACCGGGTGACTCGACGTGGAGCAGGATCGCCCCTACACGCCGGCTCTTCTCGGCGGCCCGCAGCGCCGCGACGACCGAGTCACTCCCGGCCTGTTCTCGCCCAAGGAGGGGCAGCGGTATAGGGAGCCTGCGGCTGCTACCGCGTGTGATCGTACCCCTGATGCTGACGAGACCCACGGCCTTGCGCGTCCTAAGTCTACGGTACGAGAGACGTAACGCCTTTCTCGCCTCCCCCCACTCCGCGAGCTTCGCCGGACTTCCGCCGCCGAGCCTCCGCGAGAGTTCGTCCTCATAGAGCGCCCCGTCAAGCAGTCCATTCCGCACGGCTTCGGGGGCGGGGTGAGGCGCCTGGTCTATAAGGTTGCGAACCTCTTCGGGCGGCAGGCTACGCTCGTCGGAGACGGCGGCGACGAGCTCGCCAAACCTCCGGTCGAGTAGTCTCTCCATCTGCTCGCGCGCTTCGGGAGAGAAGTCCGGGCGGGAGACGGTGTCAGCGGCGCTCTTGTAGGGCGAGACGGCGACGACCTCTGTGCGCAGACCGGCGAGGCTCAGAGTGTCCTTTAGGAAGTTGACGCGGGCACGCAGACCGACGACGTTCAGCGTGGAGAGCGGGGTCGCGAAGACCTCATCCGCAGCCGTGGCGAGGTAGTAGGAGCGGGTATCCGGGTTCGTGAGGTAGGCTATGACCTTCTTCCCTCCACTCCGGAACCTCTGTAGCTCTTGGCGAAGCTCTTCGAGAGAGGCCCATCCGGCATTGAGGTTCTCAACACGAAGGATCACGCCCCGCGGGCGCCCGTCGGCGAGGAGCCGGTCGAGACGCGACCGTATGCCTTCGAGGGTTGGGGGCGAGGGCCGGGGGTCGAGACGCCGGCGGAGGAGACCCGGCCGCGGGGGATCCAGCTCGGGGAGAGAGCCGGTGACGGGGAGCCAGACGAAGTCGGGCGGGTGGCGCCGGAGGACGCGAGAGTAGGCGTTG
>CADCVG010000086.1:67434-73835 GCA_902806075.1 uncultured Rubrobacteraceae bacterium | reverse complement strand
GCCCAGGAGGGCCATGTTGTCCGACTCGGTAGCGCCCGCGGTGAACGTTACCTCCTCGGGCGAGGCGCCGATGGCTCCGGCAAGCTCCTCCCGCGCCACATCCACGGCGGCCCCGGCGGTCCAGCCGAAGGCGTGGGTCGTCGAGGAGGGGTTGCCGAAGTGCTCTCTGAGATAGGGCAGCATCGCTTCGAGAACCCGCTCGTCGAGTGGGGTGGTGGCGTTGTTATCCAGGTAGATCGGCAAAGGCCTCCTCCTGTTTGGCGTCGAATCTATAGTGGCAGCCCCGGCTCCCGCGGTCGACGAGGGCGCCTCTCAGCACCGTCCGGGCTACGAGGAGCGCCCGGTCCAGGTCCTTGTCCCCGAACTCCTCTTCGAGAATACGGACCTCCGCAATCCCCTTCGTCAGGCCCTCCGCGCTCCTGACGAGCCCGGCATGTTCCCACATGACGCGCCGCAGCCGCCTCCAGGCCTCCTCCGGCGCGCCTCTCGGTATAGACAACGAGCGCCTGGCGAGGCGCCGGTCCGGGGCGAGGGCGGGCCCGGCGGCGTCCTCCCCGGCGCGCCAGCCGAAGACGAGCCCTTCGAGTAGGGAGGTCGAGGCGAGGCGGTTGGAGCCGTGCAGGCCGGTGCTCGCGACCTCGCCCGCCGCCCACAGCCCCCGTATGGCGGTACGTCCGGAGACGTCCGTCGCGACGCCGCCGCAGGTATAGTGAGCCGCCGGTACCACGGGTATCGGCTCCCGCGCCATGTCGATGCCCACCGAGGAGCAGCGAGCGTAGATCTCGGGGAACCTCTCCCGTAGCCACCGGGCGGGGCGGTGGCTGATGTCCAGGTAGGCGCAGGGGGAGCCGGTGCGCTCCATCATCGCCCGGATCTCCCGGGCCGCCACGTCCCTCGGGGCGAGCGAGCGGAGGGGATGGTCCACGAACTCCTCGCCGTCCGGACCGAGCAACACGCCGCCCTCGCCGCGCACGGCCTCGGAGATGAGGTGGCGCTCCCCGTCCAGAGTGTAGAGCGCGGTCGGGTGGAACTGGACGTAGTGGAGGTCGCGCACCGCGGCGCCAGCACGGAGGGCCAAAGCGTAGCCGTCGCCGGTCGCGGACGACGGGTTGGTCGTCTGCTCGTAGAGCGCACCGAGGCCCCCGGTGGCGAGCACGACCCCGCGGCCGGGGATGGTGAAGGCCTCGCCGTCCCTCGCCGCGTAGACCCCGGCGCAGCGACCGCCCGAAACGGCCAGCTCCAGAGCCTCGGTCCCCGGGAGAAGGGTAACGCGCTCCTCCTCGCACACAGCCCGGGTGAGGGCGTGCTGGATCTCCCGGCCCGTGGTATCCCGGTGATGCACGATGCGCGGCACGGAGTGGGCCCCTTCGAGGGTGAGGTGCAGCCCCTCGAACCCGCCGGCGTCCCGGTCGAAGCCGACATCGAGAGCCTCGATCAGGAGTCCCCGCACGAGCGCCGGACCCTCGCGAGAGAGCAGCTCCGCCGCGTCCCGGCTGCCGCCCCCCGCCTCGAGGATATCCCGGACCAGCAGCCCCGGCGAGTCGTCGGGGCCGGTATAGATGATGCCGCCCTGCGCGTACCGGGTGTTGGCCTCCTCCGGGTCCGCCAGCTTGGTGAGCAGGGCGACCTCCGCGCCCCTCCTCGCAGCCGCGAGCGCCGCCGCGCACCCGGCGACGCCCCCGCCGATCACCACCACGTCCGCGGCTAGCAAGGCTCCATCTCCAGCGATATGTCCGCCGACGGGGCCGAGTGCGTGAGCGCCCCGACGGAGATGAGGTCCGGCCCCGCCTCCGCATACTCGCGCACTGTCTTCAGGTTCACGTTGCCGGAGATCTCTATCAACGTACCGGGGCTCTCCGTGCGCGCCAGCTCGACGCAGCGGTGTACCTCCCCAGGCCTCATGTTGTCGAGGAGGACCACCTCCGCTCCGGCGCGCAGGGCTTCCCGGAGCGCTTCGATGCTCTCGACCTCGACCTCGACCTTGAGGAGATGCGGCGAGCCCACCCGCGCCCGGCGCACGGCCTCCGTCACGCCTCCGGCAAGCGCCAGGTGGTTGTCCTTTATCAGGACGCCGTCGTCGAGGCCGGCCCGGTGATTCGTGCCGCCCCCGGCTCGTACCGCCGCTTTCTCGAGGCTCCTGAGCCCGGGCGTGGTCTTTCGGGTGTCGGTGATCCTGGCCCCCGTACCCGCGACCGCCTCGACATACTGGCTGGTGAAGGTGGCGATGCCCGAGAGGCGCATGACTAGGTTGAGGGCGACCCGCTCGGCCGCGAGGATCGGCCGCGCCGGCCCCTCGACCTCGGCGAGCACGACGCCCGCCGGCAACCGCTCCCCCTCGCCGGCGAGCGAGATGAAAGTAATCTCCGCGCCCGCCTCGAAGAAGACTGCCCGGGCGGCCTCGAGCCCCGAGACGACGAGTTCCTCGCGCGCGACGAAGCGGGCCAGCGCACGGGCGTCTTCGTCCACCGTGAGCCGGGAGGTGACGTCTCCTCGCCCTACGTCCTCTAGCAGCGCCGCGCGGGCGAGCGCGAGTAGCGCCGCGGACGGGGGGGCGAGCGCCTTGCGTGCGTCTGTTCCGTCCACTAGCCGAGCTCCAGCATCCGCTCTATGGGCTTCAGGGCGCGTACGCGCAGATCCTCGTCGAGCGTTATCTCCGGCGAGAGGTCCTCCATGCACCAGTAAAGCTTCTCTAAAGTGTTCCGGCGCATGTGCGGGCACTCGCTGCATGCCTCGCATGCTCCCTCGGGGCCCTTGCCCGGCGCCCGCATGAACTCCTTCTCCGGCGCGGCCTTCTTCATCTGGTGGAGGATGCCGGGCTCCGTCGCCACTATGAACCTCCGCGCCGAACCCTCGACCGCCCGCTTCAAGAGCGACGAGGTGCTCCCGACGTGGTCGGCGACGCGCAGCACCCGCTCCTCGCACTCCGGGTGGGCCAGGACCTCGGCGTCCGGGTACCTTACCTTGAGCTGCCGGATCTTCCTCTCGGAGAAGAGCACGTGGACCATGCACGTCCCTGGCCACAAGACCATCTCCCGCCCGGTCTTCTCGACGAGGTAGCGCCCGAGGTGCCTGTCCGGGCCGAAGATTATAGGCGTCTCCTTAGGAATGCTCCCTATCACCTCCTCAGCGTTGCTCGACGTGCAGATGACGTCCGAGAGAGCCTTTACCTCCGCCGAGGTGTTGACGTAAGAGACGACCGCATGCCCCGGGCGCTCCTCTATAAAGCGCCCGAACTCAGCCGGCGGGCAACTGTCGGCGAGCGAGCACCCAGCGTCGAGGTCCGGCAACACTACGGTCTTCTCGGGGTTGAGGATCTTCGCCGTCTCCGCCATAAAATGTACTCCGCAGAAGACGATCACCTCTGCTTCAGTCCCCTGCGCCTGCCGCGCCAAACCTAACGAGTCCCCCACGAAATCGGCCAGATCTTGTATCTCCGGCTCCTGATAATAATGAGCCAAAATTACTGCGTTTAACTCGCCCTTTAACCGCTCTATCTCCCCAAAATAGTCGATCCGGGTCCCCAAAAGCTCCATAAACGCCTCCTTGTAACGATCGCCGATACGCTTGCTACACGATTTCGTTACTAGCTCGGCTGCTTGTAACAAACAACTACATTCAGTATCACACGAGATACATACCTCCGCAAGCTTCGGGCTCTCCGGCGTCTTGGGTGGAGAGGTCTTCTGGGCTTGCGGCTACAATGCTGGCTTTATAGAGGCGTGGTGCTGCAGAGGGAGGCAGAGGATGGGGTTGGACACTGGGTTGACGCGGTTGCTGGGTGTAGAGCATCCCATAATCCAGGCGGGGATGGCCGGAGGGGCGACGACGCCGGGGCTGGTCGCGGCGGTCTCGGAGGCCGGGGGGCTGGGAACGATCGGGGCAGCGTATCTGTCACCGGAGGCTATACGCGAGGCGATAAGCGGGGTTCGGGCGGTCACGGAGAGGCCGTTCGCCGTCAACCTGTTCGTGCCGGAGCCCTTCGATCCCTCGCTCTACGACTCCGAAGTGGTTAACGCGCCGCTGGCCCACTACCGGGAGGAGCTCAGTATAGAGGCTCCGGCGGAGATCCCTTCCTACGTACAGCCGTTCGAAGACCAGCTCACGGTAGTCCTGGAGGAGAGGGTGCCCGTCTTCAGCTTCACCTTTGGGGTACCGGACGAGGTACGGCTCTCCGCGTTGAAGGAGGCGGGGATCCTGACGTTGGGCACGGCCACCACGGTACGCGAAGCCCTGGTGCTCGAAGAGAGGGGCGTGGATGCGGTAGTAGGACAGGGGAGCGAGGCCGGGGGGCATCGCGGGACGTTTATCGGCGACTTCGAGAGCGCCCTCGTCGGCACGATGGCCCTCGTTCCGCAGCTCGCCGACTCCGTGAGCGTCCCCATAGTCGCGGCCGGTGGGATCATGGACGGACGCGGCCTCGCCGCGGCACTCGTGCTCGGCGCGGAGGGAGTCCAGATGGGAACTGCCTTCCTCCCCTGTCCGGAGAGCGGTATCCATCCGAAGTATAAGGAGGCCGTGCTGGAAGCGGAGTCCGAGGAGACGGCGCTTACGCGCGCCTTCTCCGGCAAGCCCGCCCGCGGCATCCGCAACCGCTTTGTGGAGGAGATGGAGGGGAGAGAGGTTCCCGTCTACCCGATTCAGAACGCCTACACCAGAGACATTCGGGCGGCGGCGGCCAGGGAGGACCGTATCGAACTCATGTCCCTGTGGGCCGGTCAGGCCGCCCGCCTCGGCCGGGCGGTGCCGGCGGCGGAGGTCGTCGAAAGCGTGGCACGGGAGGCTATCCGCCTGTCACCGGAGAGAGGTTCTTAAGGACCTACTCGGCCCGGAGGGTGAAGACTGTGATCTCCGGTCGGCAGTTGAAGCGGAGGTTCGGGTGGGCCCCGATGCCGCGATTTGTGTATAAGAACATCTCGCCAACGCGGTAGAGCCCGCTCGGGTACCTGCGTGAGAGCGGCGGCAGGAAGAGCGATTCTATCAAGGGCAGGCGCACCTGCCCACCGTGGGAGTGGCCGGAGAGCTGTAGAACGAAGCGGCCGGTCGCTGCGCTCGTATCGGCGAAGTCCGGCTCGTGAGCGAGCAGGATCGCTGTCCCCTCTTCCGGGAGCTTATCCAGCACCCGTTCGAGGCGCTCCTTACCTTCGAGGGCGCTGTCTATCCCGCAGAGGTGGAGGGATGCTCCGTTCCGGCGCAAGGTTTGGACGTCGTTGCGCAGCTCGGTCACGTCGCCGGAGGCGAGGACGCGCCGGACCAGGCCGGCGTCCGTCTTGTGGTCGTGGTTGCCGAGGACGGCGAACGTGCCTTCGGGGGCACGGAGGCGACGAAGCGGGGCGGCGAGTTTGGTGGCGTAGTGGGTCAGGGAGAAGAGCGGCGAGTAGGTGGCGAAGTCGCCGGTGATCACAACGAGGTCGGGCGCTTCGGCGTTGACGAGCTTTACGAGTTCCAACAAGCGCCCCGGGGTCATCCAGCGGTCCGCGTGCGGGTCGCTGATCTGGGCGATCCGGTACCCCTCGAAGGGGCGCCCGAGCCGGGAGAGCGGGAGCGAGACGCGCCGGACCTCGACCCGCTCCGGCTCGACCTTCCGGGCGTAGACGAGGCCGCCCGCGAGCGCGCCTCCGACCATCGTTGCGAGTAAAGTCTGGAAGGTTCTACGCCAGTTCACCACCCTAGTTTAGATGGTGGGGAGGCAGAGACGGATAGAGGATAGGTTCCTCCAGCATACTAAAAGCGCCTTGCAAACACTTACGAAAGCTTATTGAGTCAAATGAGAGAATAGCCCGGATGGAAGAACACCTCGTGGAGGTCCGTCCGGCGCGCTACGAGCGACGTCAGTCTCCGGTAGCGGCCCAGCCATGCCAGTGTCCTTTCGGCGTTAGCCGCGTCTCCATGCTATCCAATCGGTGGTTTTGTATTTAGCCTACTGCGAACCGGTCCCTGAGAACACGTCCCATGAGTCTTGCGAACGCTGCTTCAGAACGAGGATTACCGTATAAATACGGCTTGCAACACGAGACGCGGGAGAACTTTTTGCATTTCGCCAAAGACCGTCTGATCGGGGCGCTGGCAGTCGGGGTGGCAGCCTCGATCTGGGGCACGCTTGGATTCTTCGCGAAAATCCTGTATTCCGAGGGCGTCTCCTTCGAGGCGCTGGTGGCGGTCAGAGCGTCGGTCGGCTGGGTGGCGATGCTACTGTTCCTGCTGCTGACGCGAGGCGCAAAGAGCTTGCTGGTGGCCGGACGGGACCTCTACTTTCTCGTGCCTTTAGGGCTCGTGGGGGTGGGAGCTTTCTATCTCCTGTACTTCTTCACAGTGCGCGAGAGCACGGTCGGGACAGCGGCGATCCTGCTCTACAGCTCTCCGGCGTTCGTGGTGCTCCTGGCCCGAGCCTTCTTGAAGGAGGC